>CAZAIR010000020.1:0-13961 GCA_964485225.1 uncultured Burkholderiaceae bacterium | reverse complement strand
GGTGCAGCGCGAAGAGACTCCCCAGCGGCGCTTTGAGGCTCCCCAGCGCATGGAGATGCCGATGCGCCGTGCCGAGCCGCAGCCCGCTCCGCAAGCTGCGCCCCAGCGCCGGGTTGAGCGCGACGACGGCGTGCCGCGCAAGCAGCACGAGAACTAGCGGTCAGTCCCTGCTGTAGCCCCCGGGAGGGTGCTACAGCAGCTTGGACAACTCAGGCCATACCGCATCCAGCATCAGCGGATGGGCCTTGGCCAGGGGGTGGATGCGGTCGCTTTGGAACCAGCTTTCGGCGTCTGGCCGGGTTGCGAAGCCGCTGAGCAGGAAGGGCACCAGCGCGACCCGCTCGGCTTGAGCCACCTGCACAAAGCTTTGGGCGAATTCTTGGCTGTAGCGCGGGCCATAGTTGGGCGGCACCTGCATGCCTACCAACAGCACCCGTGCCTGGGCCGCCTTGGCCGCACGAACCATGGCCGTGAGGTTGTCGCGGGTGAGTTGCAGCGGCATGCCGCGCAGCGCGTCGTTGCCGCCCAGCTCGATCACCACATGCGTGGGGCGGTGTTGGGTGAGCAAGGCGCCCAGGCGGGCGCGACCGCCGCTGGTGGTGTCGCCGCTGATGCTGGCGTTGATCACCTCGGCCCGCCGACCCCGTGCCTTCAAGCGCTGTTCCAGCAGCGCCACCCAGCCGCTTCCACGCGCAATGCCGTATTCGGCCGAGAGGCTGTCGCCCACGACCAAGATCCGGCTGGGCGCGGCTTTGCCCTGTGCCAGGGCAGGGCTTGCCCGCAAGGCCCAAAGCCCGACCAAGCCGCCGCTACAGTGCGCCACCCAAGCCCGCCTGCGCATCCCCAAAGCCATGTCTGCTGTACCTATCGTTGACGTTCAAAACCTCAGCAAGCGCGTGCGCGACGCCTCGGGAGAGCTAACGATTCTGCATGCCCTGTCATTCACCCTGCAGGCCAAGGAATCAGTGGCCATCGTGGGGGCTTCGGGCTCGGGGAAAAGCACCTTGCTTGGCCTCTTGGCCGGCCTGGATACACCCACCGAAGGCCAGGTGCGCATCCAGGGCGAAGACCTGTTCGCCCGCGATGAAGACGGCCGCGCCCAGCTGCGCGGCGAGCGCATGGGCTTCGTGTTCCAAAGCTTCCAGCTGCTGCCCAACCTGACGGCGCTGGAGAACGTGATGCTGCCGTTGGAGTTGCGGGGTGACCCGCAAGCCCGCGCCAAGGCCACCGACATGCTCAAGCGCGTGGGTTTGGGTGAGCGCTTGGGCCACCGGCCGCGGGTGTTGTCAGGGGGTGAGCAGCAGCGCGTGGCTTTGGCCCGCGCCTTTGTGGTCAAGCCCGCATTGCTCCTGGCTGATGAGCCCACAGGCAGTTTGGACCACGCCACGGGTGCCCAAGTGATGGCCTTGATGGACGAGCTGAACGCCGAGACCGGCACCACGCTGGTGCTGGTAACTCACGATGAGCGTTTGGCCGCGCACTGCGACCGCCGCCTCAGGATCGAAGCCGGGCGCCTCGTTTAGCCAGGCGCCGACGGCGCTCCAGCCGGATCACCGCCCACCACGCCACATAGACCACGGCGTAGGCCGCGGCGCCCAGCACCAGGGCCGCCAGCGGCATGCCCACCAGCCATGCCGGCCCCATTGCCTTGATCCAGGTGATGAAAGCCGGCCACCAAGTGGCGGGCGCCGTCCACTGCAGCGCCAACATTTCGGGCATTGAGGTGACGCCCGTCTCACCCATCACCAGCCCGCCGAGCCACAGCGCCAAGCCCCAAATGGGCACCAGCGTGAAAGGGTTGGTCAACCAAGTCGCCGCGACCGCGGCGGCGACATTGCAGCGCATGATCACCGCGCAAACGGCGCCCAGCAGCATTTGGATGGGCAAGGGAATCACCCCGATCGCCAAGCCCACGGCCACGCCCATGGCCACGCGGCGGCGGTGGGCCACCCACAGCCACGGGCGGGTGGCAAGGTAGGCGCCCAGCCAGCGCAAGCCCTGGATCTCGGACAAGCGCTCCGGTGTGGGCAACCAACGGCGGGCAAGTTTGCTGGCAGGCATGGGCAACAAGCGAAAAGGGCCGCCCGAAGGCGGCCCTGAGGTCTAGTGGCGCGGTGTGGTCATGCCACTGCGTTCAAGGCGCGAAGCCTGGGGCTCAGGGGCCGAACTTGTAGTCGGTCTTGGCGGCGTCGCGCAGTTTCTTCTGGTACTCGGCCCAGCGCACTTGCTTCAGGCGCTCCACCACTTGCTGCTTGACGTCTTCGAAGGCGGGGAACTGTGCTTCGCGGGTGTCGTCCAGGCGGATGACGTGGAAGCCAAACTGCGTCTTCACCGGCGTTTGCGTCAGTTCCCCCTTTTTCAAAGCCACCAGGGCTTGGCTGAACTCGGGCACATAAGCCTGGGGGTTGGACCAGTCGAGGTCACCGCCTCGGGCCGCAGAGCCGGGGTCTTTGCTCTTGGCAGCCAAGTCTTCGAACTTGGCGCCGGTGTTGAGTTGGGCAATCAGCGCAATCGCTTCGGCTTCGGTTTCAACCAAGATGTGGCGGGCGCGGTACTCGGTGCCGGCTTGTGCAGCTTTGACCTTGTTGTATTCGGCCTGCGCGTCAGCGTCGCTAACGGGGTTGGTCTTGGCGAACGCGGCTTGCAGTTCACGGATCATGATGGCTTGCCGAGCCAACTCGATCTGGGCCTTGTAGTCAGCACTGGCGGGGATGCCGCGGCGCTCGGCCTCTTGCATCAGGATTTCGCGGTGCACAACTTCGTCGCGGACTTGCTTTTCAATCTCCGGTGTGCGCGGCTGACCGCTCTTCACGACCTGGCCCATGATGGTGTCCAAGCGGGCTTTGGGCACCGGCTTGCCGTTCACGATGGCAATGTTTTGCGCTTGAGCGCCAAAAGCGGCGGCAACCAGGGCGGCGGCAATCAGGGTGGATTTCATCGGTGGGGAGA
Organism: uncultured Burkholderiaceae bacterium; assembly: GCA_964485225.1. Lineage (GTDB taxonomy): Bacteria > Pseudomonadota > Gammaproteobacteria > Burkholderiales > Burkholderiaceae_C > Inhella. The sequence continues at coordinate 11,012 of CAZAIR010000020.1, read as the reverse complement.
GGGGTCGAGAGGAGAAAGGACGCCTGGCGGTTCAGGCTTCGTTGGGTGCTTTGGCGTGAATCTGTAGAGCATGCACTCCACAGGCCTCCAGCGGGCCCAAAAGAGTGTAGATGAGCCGGTGGCGGGCGACTTTGCCCATGCCGGTGAAGCGTTCGCTGACCACATGGACTTGGTAATGCCCCCCTTCACGGGCACCTGCGTGTCCTGCATGCAGGTGGCTGTCGTCCTGCCAGCGCAGCAAGCTGGGGGCCAGGGCTTCGTTCAGGCGGGCGCTCAGGGCGTCGAGGTTGGCGCGGGTCATGGTGTCTTGTCGGTGGGGGCGGGCGGCGGCAGATGGCGCGACAGGTAGAAGCCCTGCGCCAGCGTGAACACGATCACCAGGCCGGTGGCGCCAAACACTTTGAAGCTGGCCCAGGCCGAAGTGCTGACGCTGTAGGCCACGGCCACATTCAGTGCGCCCATGCCCACAAAGAACAGCACCCACATCAGGTTGAGCTGGCGCCAAATCGGCTCGGCCAAGGGCAGGTCTTGCAGCACGGTCTTCAGCAGGTTTTTGCCCCAGAAGCGCTGGCTCGCCCAGAAGGCCGCGGCCATCGCCCAGTAAAGCCCTGTTGGCTTCCACTTGATAAAGGTCTCGCTGTGGAAGTAGAGCGTCAGTGCGCCCAGCACCACCACCAAGGCCAGGCTGATCCACAGGATCAAGTCGATCTTGTGGCGCATCAGCTTCAGGATCAACACCTGCAGAACGGTCGCGGCCATCACCACCACGGTGGCCAGCACCACCGGTGCCTCGGCGCTGCCGATGCTGCCGTCGGCCACCAGGAAGCCCAACTGGGCGGTGGCGAAAGTCGCGGCCCACTCGCGGTGGGCTTCGGCGTACTTGAAGGCGCCGAAGAACAGCAGCAGCGGCAGGAAATCAAGGAACAGTTTCAAAGCAGGCTCAATCGGGCGTCGGGGTATCGGAGGGCGCGAAGTTTAGGGAGGCGGAGTTGATGCAGAAGCGCTCGCCTGTGGGCTCGGGGCCATCGGGGAACACGTGCCCGAGGTGGCTGCCGCAGTTTTTGCATCGCACCTCGATGCGCACCATGCCGTGGCTGCGGTCGACGACGCGCTCCACGATGTCGTTGTCCACCGGCTCGTAATAGCTGGGCCAGCCGCAGCCCGCGTCGAACTTGGTGTCGGAGGTGAACAGCACCGTGTTGCAGCCGGCACAGGTGTAGCGCCCGGCCTGCCAGTGGTCCCAAAAGGCGCCGGTGAAGGCGCGCTCGGTGCCGGCTTGGCGCGCGATGTGGAAGGCCTGTGGGCCGAGCTGGGCCAGCCACTCGGCATCGGTCTTTTTGACGGGGTAGTCGCTGCTCATGGATTGCTGGGGAATGGGATTGCGGGCCGGCCCGATGGTACGGGGGTGGGTCAACCCGTATCGGTCGGCGGGCTTGCAGGCTGGGGTGGGCGCCTAAGATCGATTCACCATGATGCGCACCCCCCTCGACCTGGGCAGCTTGCTGCGCCACGCCGCCCGCGAGCACGGCGCCAAAGCGCTGATCACCGCTGACACCCAGGGCCGTCTGCGCCGAGGCAACTGGGCCGACCTGGAGCGCCGTGCGCGCCAGTGGGGTCAGGCTTGGGAGCGGCTGGAGCAGCCGCCCGGCAGTGTGGTGGCCTTGCTGGGCTGGAACGCCCAGGGCTTGCTGGAGGCCGTGCTGGGTACGGCTGCCAGCGGCCGCCAGGCCCTGACCTTGAACCCGCGGCAATTCCCCGAGCAGTTGATTTGGGCCGTGAACCAAGCCCAGGCCAAGGTGCTGGTGTTCGATCCGGCCTTGGCGCCTTTGGTGGAAGCCATGCAGTTGCAGATGGGTACCGTGGAGCTGTATGTGCAGCTGGGCGGCCCCGACGAGCTGTCACACGAAGACTGGATGATCGATCCGACGGATTCGGCTTCATTGCTGGGCATGGATGACCCCGACTGGCGGTGGCCAGTGGTGGACGAGAGCCAGACTGCCTTGATCGCGTTCCGGGCGGCCAGCAGCGGCTGGCCCAAGGGCGTGCCCACCAGCCACCGTGCCACCATCTTGCAGGCCATGGCGGCGGCTTGGCCTGATGCTTATGGCATCGCGAACGTGGACACGCTGATGCCTTTGCTGCCAGTGGCGCACAGCGGGGGCTGGGCGCTGTGCCTGTGTGCCGCGCTGGCCGGCTCACAGCTGGTGATGGTGCCGCCGGGCTTGGAGCCTTCTGACTTGGCCCGGGTGATGCGCGAAGCGGGTGTGACCATCGCCGCTGGACCGCCTACGGTTTGGCAAGCTTTGCTGGACCACCTCGATCAAACCGGCGATGCGCTGCCCGCCCTGCGTTGCGCGGCGGTGGGCAGCTCGGCCTTCCCGCTGCCTTTGCTACAGCGCCTGCGGCAGCGCCCGGGCTTGGATGTCGTGCACACCTGGGGCATGACCGAGCTGGCCCCGCCCGCGCTGGTGGCGCGGGGCGCCTTGCTGAGCCCCGACCGAGACGGCCGCCTGCCGCAAGGGCGCGCGTGTTTCGGTGTGGAGCTGGCCCTGGTGGACGAACGCGGCCGCAGCCTGCCGCGGGACGACCAAGCCGAGGGCGAGCTGGTGGCGCGTGGCCCCTGGGCCATGGACGCCTACCTGGGCGAGACCGAGTCGCCCCTGGTCAGCGTGGACGGCGAGCCCGGCTGGTTGCCCACGGGCGATATCGGCCGCATTGCGCCCGACGGCCGGGTCACCCTGACCGATCGCAAGAAAGACCTGATCCGCTGCGGTGGCGAGTGGATCAGCGCCCAGCAGCTGGAGCGCATTGCCCGCATGCACCCGTCGGTTCGCGACGCGGCCGTCATCGCCCAGCCCGACGAAACCCAGGGCGAACGCCCCTTGCTGGTGGTGGTGGCCTGGCCCGGCACCACCCCAACCAACGATGAACTGCTGGCCGTCTTCAACGGCCGTGTGGCCGAATGGCAGCGCCCGGTGCAGGCGCTGTGCTTTCCCGAGCTGCCCAAGCTGGGCAATGGCGAGGTGGACAAGCGCGAGCTGCGGGCCTTGGTCGACACCGTGCTCGACTGAGGCGCGGCGCCCGCCTTCCTTTTCTCTTTTTTGAGTGTGAACCGATGTTGAACGAATCGATGCACGGCCCCGTGGCCGTTTTGGCCCTTCACAACCCGCCTGTGAACGGGCTGTCGCATGGCCTGCGCGAAGCCATTTGGCAGGCCGTGGAGCGTCTGGAAGCCGAGCCGGCCGTGCGCGCCGTCGTCATCACGGGCGAGGGGCGGGCCTTCAGCGGTGGTGCTGACATCACCGAGTTCGGCAAGCCCGCCGCGATGGCGCACCCGCACCTGCCGGCGCTGACGCAGCGTATTGAAGCCTGCACCAAGCCGGTGGTGGCCGCCGTCAACCACCTCGCCTTGGGCGGCGGCTTGGAGCTGGCCCTGTGCTGCCACTACCGCGTGGTGGCCGCTGATGCACAGCTGGGCCTGCCCGAGGTCAGCATCGGCCTGCTGCCGGGCGCCGGCGGCACGCAGCGCCTGCCGCGCGCGCTGGGGCTGGCTTTGTCGCTGCAGATGATCACCACCGGCCAGCCGCAGCGGGCCGCTGCCTTGTTCGCCGCCCCGGGCCAAGCCTTGATCGACGCCTGCGTGCCCGCTGGCGAGTTGCTCAGCCAAGCCCTGGCCCTGGCCGAGCGTGTGGCCCAGCCGGGCGCCGTGCATCCGCGCTTGAGCCAGCGCCCCGTGCCGATGGATGCCGAGGTGCTGGCCCAAGCCCGCACGCAAGCTGCAGCGTTGCCGTACCCCGCGCCGCTGGCCTGCGTGGAGGCCGTGGCGGCCGCCACCGACCGGCCTTTCTTGGACGGCCTGACGGCCGAGCGCGACGGCTTCAATGCCCTGGTGCAAACGCCGGCGAGCGCGGCCCTGCGCCACGCCTTTTTTGCGGAACGCGCTGCAGGCAAGGTGCCCGGCATCGACGCCAGCACGCCCCGCCGCCCGGTGCAGCGTGTGGCTGTGATTGGGGCCGGCACCATGGGCAGTGGCATCGCCACCGCTTGCCTGATGGCGGGTCTGGCGGTGGACTTGATCGAGCCCCAGCCCGAGGCCCTGGCGCGCGGCGTGGCACAGCTGGACCAGCACATGGCCGCGCAGGTCAGCAAAGGCCGGCTGAAGGCCGACAAGGCCGCTGCGCTGCGCGCGCAACTGGCGGCCCACACGGCACCGGAGGCGGCCGATGCCGCATTGGCTGCGGCCGATTTGGTGATCGAGGCGGTGTTCGAAGACATGGCCCTCAAGCAATCGGTGTTCCGCCGCTTGGATGCTGTGTGCAAGCCCGGCGCCATCTTGGCCAGCAACACCAGCACGCTGGATGTGGACCAGATTGCCGCCGTCACCCAGCGCCCGGCCGACGTGCTGGGCTTGCACTTCTTCAGCCCCGCTGCGGTGATGAAGCTGCTGGAGGTGGTGCGCGGCGCCGCCACCGCGCCCGAGGTGCTGGCCACGGCGCTCGATGTCGGCAAACGCATCGGCAAAACCTGCGTGGTCTCGGGCGTGTGCGATGGCTTCATCGGCAACCGCATGCTCGAGCCCTACCTGCAGCAGGCGATGTTCCTGCTGGACGAGGGCTGCACACCGGCCCAGATCGACCGCGCCATCGAAGCCTGGGGCTTCGCGATGGGCCCGTTCCGCATGGGCGACTTGGCCGGCAACGACGTGGGCTGGCGTGTGCGTCAGCAGCGCGTGAAGGATGGCAAAACCGTGTGGCCGCAGGCCTTGGCCGATGCCCTGTGTGAGGCGGGTCGTTTCGGCCAGAAGACGGGAGGCGGTTGGTACGACTACTCGCAGGGCTCACGACAGCCGCAGCCCTCCGCCGCCGTGGACGGGTTGCTGGCCCAGCACCGTGCGCGCCTGGGGCGGCCAGCCCGAGCGGTACCCGATGAAGAAATCGTGGACCGCTTGCTGCTGGCGCTGGGCCTCGAGGGTCAAGCCCTGCTGGCCGAAGGCATTGCGTTGCGCGCCAGCGATATCGACTTGGTCTACCTCAGTGGCTACGGCTTCCCGCGCTGGCGCGGTGGTCCGATGCACCAGTTGGCCCTGCGTGAGCCCGCCACTTTGCAGGCGCGCTTGAGCCAGCTGGCGCAAGCCCACCCGAGCGACCCTGGCCCTTGGATGACCACGGCCTGAGCCATCAACTGACCTCATTTACCCAACCGGAGCCCGTTCCATGTTTTTGAGCAGCCTCTCATTGAAGCAGCGCGTGGCCTTGCAGGTCTTTCTCAGCATCGCGCTGCAAGTGTTCGTTGTCACCGGCACCTTGCTGGACTGGAGCAACACCACCGTGGTGGTGGGCAGCCTTGCGCTGGGGGGCTTTTTGCTTTGGTTTTATTTGGACAGTGCCAGTGGCACGGGTGCTTTCGTCCAGACCTTGATGGCCAGCGCCGACCGCATGAGCGGTGGCAACTTGACCGAAGACGTGCCCAGCTTTGGCAACCCCACGGCCCGCCAAGGCCTGGGCACCATGCAGAGCTTGCAAGACAGCCTGCGCCGCGTGATGACCACCTTGCGCGACGGGGCCGATCAAGTCAGTACGGCGGCGAGCGAGATTGCCGCCGGCAACTTGGACCTGAGCCAGCGGACCGAGCAGGGCAGCGCCGATTTGCAGGCCTGCGCCAGCTCCATGCGCAACATGACCGAAGCCGCCCAGCAGAGTTCGGCGGCCATGACCGAGGCCAGCAGCCTGAGCCAAAGCACCAGCGAGCTGGCCCAGCAAAGCGGCCTGGTGGTGTCGCAGGCGGTGCAGGCCATGAGCGGCGTCAGCCAAAGCAGCCGCAAGATCGCTGACATCATCAGCGTCATCGATGGCATTGCCTTCCAAACCAACATCCTGGCGCTGAACGCTGCCGTGGAGGCCGCACGGGCGGGCGAGCAAGGCCGTGGCTTTGCGGTGGTGGCCGGTGAGGTGCGCTTGTTGGCGGGCCGTTCGGCTGAAGCGGCGCGCGAGATCAAAAGCCTGATCAGCAGCTCGGTCGAGCAGGTGGATGCCGGCTCGCGCTTGGTCAACGACGCCGGCACCCGCATGCAAGAGGTGGTGGGCAGCATCGAGCGCGTGGCCAGCCTGATCACGGAGGTGACCCACATGGCGCGCACCCAAAGCAGCGGCCTCAAGGACATTGCCGACTCGGTTGACCGTCTGGACCAGTCGATGCAGCAAAACGCTGCCTTGGTGGAGGAGGGCGCCGCTGCCGCCGACAGCCTCAAGAGCCAGGCCGGGCGCCTGAACGAGCTGGTTGGCCAGTTCCGCCTGCGGTGATGCGCGCCACCCTTGACTTCCTGCTGTTCGACTGGCTGCAGGCCGACGCGCTGTGCCAGCGCGAGCGCTACGCCGAGCACAGCCGTGACACCTTTGTGCAGGTGCTGGACACCTGCGAACGCGTGGCTGCCGAGACCTTCGCCCCGGCCAACCGTGCCTGCGACATCGCCGAGCCTTTCGTGGACGAGCAGGGCCGCGTGCAACTGCCGGCCAGCACCGCCAAGGCGGTGGCGGCCTACTTCGAAACCGGCCTGCAGGCCGCCAGCCAAGACGCCGAGCACGGCGGGCTGCAACTGCCTTGCACCGTGGAGATGGCCGGCAACGCCTTCTTCAGCAAGGCCAGCGTCGGCTGCATGGGCTATCCGCTGCTCACGGCCGGCAACGCCAGCTTGATCTTGGCGCACGGCACCCCGCGCCAGCGCGAAGTGTTCGCAGCGCCGCAGTTGGCCGGACGCTGGTTGGGCACCATGTGCCTGAGTGAGCCGGCAGTGGGCTCGTCGCTGGGCGACCTGACCACCCGCGCCGAGCTGGACCACGCCAACGACGAGCTGGGGCCGCGCTACCGGCTCAAGGGCAGCAAGATGTGGATCAGCGCTGGCGATCACGAGCTGGGCGACAACATCGTGCACCTGGTGCTGGCCAAGGTGCCGCGAGCCGATGGCAGCTTGCCCGAAGGCACCAGCGGCATCAGCCTGTTCATCGTGCCCAAGTGGCGCGTGGCTGCCGACGGCAGCCGCACCGATGTGCGCAACGGCGTCAGCTTGGTGGGCCTGAACCACAAGCTGGGCTGGCGCGGCACCAGCAACTGCCTGCTCAATTTCGGTGACGACACCCCCGCTTGGGGCTACCGCGTGGGCGCTGAAGGGCAGGGCCTGGCCTGCATGTTCCACATGATGAACGAGGCCCGCATCGGCGTGGGCCTGAGTGCGGCCATGTTGGCGATGGCGGGCTACGAGGCTTCGCTGGCCTACGCGCAAGACCGCACCCAGGGCCGCCCGGTGGGTCAACGCGGCGGCGCGCCCGTGGCCTTGGTGCAGCACCCAGACGTGCGGCGCATGCTGTTGGCTCAGAAGGCCATTGCCGAAGGCGCGCTGGCGCTGAACCTGCTGTGCGCGCAGTTGGTGGACGACCAGCGCAGCGGCAGCCCTGAGCAAGCGGCGTCGGCCTCGGCGCTGCTGGGCCTGCTGATCCCGGTGGCCAAGAGCTGGCCCAGCCAATGGGGCCTGGAGGCCAACAGCCTCGCCATCCAGGTGCTGGGCGGCGCCGGCTACACCCGCGATTGGCCGCTGGAGCAGTACTGGCGCGACAACCGCTTGAACATGATCCACGAGGGCACACACGGCATCCAGGGCTTGGATTTGCTGCTGCGCAAAGCCAGCCAGCCGCAGGCCCTGCAAGCGCTGGCGCAACGCATCAACAGCACCATCGAGCGCGCCCTCCAGCAGCCCGCTTTGGCCCCGCACGCCAACCACCTGGCAGCTGCCTTGGCCCTGGTGGGCAAGGCGACCAAGGCCGCTTGGGCCAGCGCCGAGGCGCCGCAAGCTGCGCTGCATGGCACGTCCTACCTGCAGGGCTTCGGCCACATGGTGCTCGCCTGGGTGTGGCTGGATGTGCTGTGCGCGATGCCGCAGGGCCACCCGCTGCTGCCGGGCAAACAAGCGGCTTGCGATTACTTCTACGCCTACGAATTGCCGCTGGTGCAGGCTTGGCTGGCGCCGGTGCTGCAGCAGACCGACCTGCTGGCACGCACCAGCCCGGAGGCGCTTTGACAGGGCCTCAACTTACCTGGCGGTGCCAGCCCTTCGAGCAACTCACACCCGCGCAGCTCTACAGCATCCTGCGCCTGCGCGCCGAGGTGTTCGTGATCGAGCAGCAGTGCATCTACCTGGACCCCGACGGCCTGGACACGCAAGCCCTGCACCTCGGTGCGTGGGCGGGTGATCAATTGATGGCCTACGCCCGCTTGCTGCCCCCCGGCGCCCGCGCACCCGAGCCCGTCATCAGCCGCGTCATCACCGCCCCGATCGCACGTGGTATCGGGCTCGGTCACAAGCTCAACCGTCACGCGCTGCGGCAGATGGCGCAAGCCTGGCCAGGGCAGGACGTGACCCTGTTTGCGCAGGCGCACTTGCAAGCCTTTTATGCCCAAGCTGGCTTTGTCGGCGTGGGCGATGAGTTCGATGAAGACGGCATCCCGCACCGCGAGATGCGTTCCCCTCCACCCTCAGCTTCCCTATGAACACCCTCAAAGACAAAGTCGCCGTGATCACCGGCGCAGGCTCCGGCTTTGGCCTGGAGTTGGCTCGTTTGTGCGCCGCCCAAGGCATGAAGCTTGCGCTGATCGACGTGCAGCACGACGCCTTGGAGCGCGTGGCCACCGAGTTGGCTGGCCACGACCTGATGGCCCAGCGCGTGGACGTGAGCAGCGCGGCTGAAATGGAAACCCTCGCGGCCAGCGTGCAAAAGCGCTTTGGCGCGCCGCACCTGGTGTTCAACAACGCCGGCGTCGCCTTTGGGGGCTTGGTGTGGGAGGCCACCACCAAGGATTGGGACTGGGTGATGGGCGTCAACGTGATGGGCGTGGTGCACGGTGTGCGCCTGTTCACCCCCATGATGCTGGCGGCCGCAAAGGCCGACCCGGCGTACCAGGGTCACATCGTCAATACCGCCAGCATGGCCGGTGTGCTCAACGGCCCCAACATGGGCGTCTACAACGTCAGCAAGCACGCGGTGGTCAGCCTCAGCGAAACCTTGCACCACGATCTGGGCTTGGTCACCAGCCAGGTGCACGCCAGCGTGCTGTGCCCCTATTTCGTGCCCACCGGCATCGCCGAGAGCCACCGCAACCGCGACGTGGCGTCGATGTCCAAGCCCACGCTGAGCCAACGCATCGGCCAGGCCCTGGCGGCCAAGGCGGTGGCCAGCGGCAAGGTCTCGGCCGCTGACGTGGCCGCACTGGTGCTGGATGCCGTGCGCGAGCAGCGCTTCTGGATCTTCAGCCACCCGCAATCGCTGGCCGGCGTGAGCCAGCGCGCGGAAGAGATCCGCGCCGGACGCAACCCCGGCGACCCGTTTGCCGACCGGCCCGATATCGGGATGCAGCTGCGCGCTGCGCTGCGGGGCGAGTAACGCGTCGGTTCGTCGGGCGGGTGGCGGGCTCAGCCCTCGCTCGGCCCGTCCCAACTGAAGCGGCGGCACTCGCGCCCGTCCACCGTCAAGGTGCCTGTGAACATGGCGAACGGCCGCACCCACAGGCCACTGTCGTTGTAAAGCGGCCGGTACACCACCAAGGGCTCCAGGCTTTCGCTGTGGCGGGCCACGCCCATCACTTCATACAGGCCGCCCTTGTAGTGGCGGTAGCGGCCGGTGCGGATGGTGGGCAACGGGGGCAGTTCGGTGCCCGCGCTCACCTGGGACTCCTGCGGACGAAGGCTTGAGTGTGCTTTGGCGTCTGGGGACCGGTCTGCGCTTGGGCCTCGGCTTCAGCTGGGCCGACAAGTTGCAGATCTGCGGCCCTCATAACGGGGTTGTCAAACATGGGAGCAGCTTTTGGGATGCAGGGGCGCGCAGCCTAGCGCGGCCCGTTTGGCAGAATCCGCCGCTTCGCTTTTTCCTCTAGGGCGCCTTCTGTCAAGAAGTCGGCGCCCTTGTTGTTTGTGGATCGAATCGTTTCCCAAATTGCCGCCGAACTGAAGGTTCGTGCAGCGCAAGTGCAGGCCGCCGTGGACCTGCTCGATGGTGGTGCCACCGTCCCCTTCATCGCCCGCTACCGCAAGGAGGCCACCGATGGGCTGGACGACACCCAGTTGCGCGAGCTGGAGGCCCGCTTGGCCTACCTGCGCGAGCTGGCCGACCGGCGTGAGGCTGTGATCAAGGCGGTGGACGAGCAAGGCAAGCTGACCGACGCCTTGCGCGCGGCCTTTGAAGCCGCCGACACCAAGCAACTGCTCGAAGACCTGTACGCGCCCTACAAGCTCAAGCGCCGCACCAAGGGCCAAATCGCCCGCGAGGCTGGCTTGGCGGCTTTGGCCGACAAGCTGTTCGCCGACCCAGGCTTGGTGCCTGCCGATGAGGCGGCCGCCTTCGTGAACGCCGAGGCCGGCTTCGCCGACGCCTTTGCCGTGCTGGACGGCGTGCGCGATGTCTTAAGCGAGCAATGGGCCGAAGACCCCGCGCTGGTGGGCAAGCTGCGCGAATGGCTGTGGGCAGAAGGCCTGCTGGAGTCGAAGCTGGTGGCCGGCCAAAACGCCGACGACCCCGAAATCGCCAAGTTCCGCGATTACTTCGAGTACGACGAGCCCATCCACAAAGTGCCCAGCCACCGCGCCTTGGCGGTGTTCCGCGGGCGCACGCTGGGCCATCTGGATGCCAAGCTCAAGCTCGATGAAACACTGGTGCCGGGCCAGCCCAGCATGGCCGAGATGAAGATCGGCGCCCACCTGGGCTGGCGCTTTGCCGATCGCCCCGGCGACGCCTTGATCAAGAAGACCGTGGGCTGGACCTGGAAGGTCAAGCTCAGCCTGAGCCTGGAGCGCGACCTGTTCAGCCGCCTGCGCGAGGCCGCCGAGGCCACGGCCATCAAGGTTTTTGCTGAGAACTTGCGCGACCTGCTGCTGGCCGCGCCTGCCGGCCGCCGCGTGGTGATGGGGCTGGACCCCGGCATCCGCACCGGCGTGAAGGTGGCCGTGGTCAGCGACACCGGCCGCGTGCTCG
>CAZAIR010000019.1:0-19444 GCA_964485225.1 uncultured Burkholderiaceae bacterium | reverse complement strand
AATTGAAGGTCGACCCGCTGCTGTTGAGCATCGGTATCGGCAAGCGCTTCTGATCAGGCGCACCCAGAGAGGCCGCCCTCGGGCGGCCTTTTCAACTGGTGCTCAGCCTAGCAAGCCGGGGTTGGCTTGCCATGTCGACCAAGTCAGCGCGCTGGCCAAACCCACCCACGCCAGGTAGGGCAGCATCAGCACGGCCGCCAGCCGCCGGATGGACCAGAACACGGCCGTGGTTGCAGCGATCAGCACCCACATGAGCAGAGCGTCAGCAAACGCCCATGCGCCCAGGCGCCACGCGAAGAAAAACCACGACCACACCGCATTCACCACCAGTTGCGAAGCAAACAGGACGAGGGCCAGCTTGCGTTGTGGGGCGGCCTGCTCACGCCACACGAGCCAAGCCGCAACCGCCATCAAGGTGAACAACAGCGACCACACCGGCCCAAACGCCCATGCCGGCGGTGCCCAGCTGGGGCGCACCAACTGCGCGTAAAAGCTCGGTGCATCCACCGAGGCTGCGGCACCCACACCGGCAGTCAAGTAGCACAGCAACAAACAAGCTGCGAGGCCCGCAACTTGGTGACGCTTGGTTGGGTGGGGCATGGCAATCCGACAGGTTTGGGCACAAAGGAAGCGGAACGCACTGGGCGCTGCGCCACGAATGTGCCACGCAGTGGGTGACCATGGGGCAACAAGGGAAGCCCGCGGCACCCCCCACCCAGCCGGCAGGCCTCAGCGCGCTTTGTCGCCCAGGCCGGCTTTAGGCTGCAGAGCGGGGCAAGCCTGCGCCGTATCACCCAACAAGGCAGCGTGCTGGCACAGGGCAAGCCAAATGCGCTGCACGCGATGCGGATCTCGCGCCCAGAAGGCGCGGCTGGCTGGTGCGTAGTAGTGCTGCACCCGGACCGGCGGCTCCAGCGCCACCAGGGCTGGGGCCAAATCAAGGGTGTCGCGGCCCAGCGCCCACTCGGGCGCAATCATCAAATCGGCGCGTTGCAAGCGGAGCATGGCGGCGGCGCGCGCGGCGTCTGGGGCATACGTCAGGGTCCAACCTGCCGCCCTGGCGGCCTCTTCACCCACACTGCCCCGCTGGGTCGCCACGATGAGGTTCTTGTCGCCCGGGTCAAGACGCCGCTGATTCAGGGCGACCGCCGACGTTCTGAGCGCGAACAAGCTGACCCGCGTTCGACCCAAAGCCCAATTTTTGTCAGGCTCGCCATCGGCCGTCTCGGGGAATCGCAAGTTGCTGAGTCGCTCGGGGTTCACCGTCAGCACCAAAGCCAGGTCAACCAAGACCTGCTGCGCATCGCTGAGCAAGCGCGCCAAAGGCATGCGCTGCAGCTCCAGCTTGCAGCCCTCGGCAGCCAGCGCACGGCGGGCGAGCTCGGCCAAAGGCCCCTCTGGACTTGGGCTGGGGCCGCTGAACCAGGTGTCGGCGGCAACGGTGTTCAAGCCCACCCTCACGACACCGCAGGGCGCGTGCTGGCCAACAGGCACTTGCGCCAGCCCCTGTGTTGCCCAGGCCAGCAGCAAGCCAGTCAACCATGCCCAGCGTCGCACCACCAAAAGCTCCCGATGCACGGCCATGACACTCATTGACATGGATGCATGATGCCAGCCAGGACCCCGCTCAAGTCCCATCTGCGGCGAGCTTGGGTAACTCCTTCACGGCGCGCAAGGTTGCCGATCGCCACGCGGCCACCGCCAGCAGCAAGGCGCACACACCGGCAAAGCCCAGCGCCCAGCGCAAGCCCAGGTGCTGACCCAACCAGCCCCCCAGCAAAGCGCCGGGCGCCCCCGGCAGCACCGTGAGCCAGCGCATGGTGCTGGTCATGCGGCCCAGCAGTGGACCCGGCGTGACGGCCTGGCGCAGGCTCAGGAAATTGATGAAGATGAGCACAGCCCCCAGCCCGAAGCAACCGAGCATCAAACCGAAGGCGAACACACCCCAAGGCCCGGCCGGTGCCAATGCCAACAGCACCCAACCGCAGCCGGTGACAGCGATGCCCAGCACCAAGCACGGCCCTGGGCCCAGCCGCTGGCTGATGGCATGGCCTTTGATGCTGCCCATCACCGTGCCCACACCCAGCGCCACATAGGCCAGGCCGATGGCGCCAGGGCTCAACCCCAGCTCTCGCGAGGCCACCAGGATCTGCACCACCATCGCGCTGTAGTGGCAAAACTGCCAGGCGCCAATGACCCAGGCCAGCGTGGGCAGCAAGCTGTTGCTGCGCACGAAGCGCAGGCCGGTCAGCAGCTCCTCTTTGAAGCTGCGGGCGCTACGGGCCATCAAAGTCTCGGTCACGCGCAGGCCGCGCAGCACCAAGGCCGAGGCGGCCAGCACCAGGGCGTCCAGCACCAAAGCCATCGGCGGGCCCACCAGCTTGATCAACACGCCGGCCAGCGCAGGCCCGGCCACCTCGGGCCCGCTGGAGGCGAGTGCGTTCTTGGCGTGCGCCTCCACCAAGCGCTCGCGCGGCACCACCTGCGTCAGCACCACCTGCGCAGCGGTGCCGGCCACCGTGTGCACGCTGCCCAGCACGAAGGCCACCACGTACATCCAACCCATGCTGAGCCAACCCATCCAGTGCGCGATGGGCACGGTCAGCAAGGCGGCGGCCAAGGTCAACTCGCCCACCACATAAACCGGGAGCTTGCGCACGCGGTCCAGCCACACACCGCCGGGCAAGGACAGCAGCACGAAAGGCGCCAACTCCAGCGCTGTGAGCAGGCCCATCTGCTGAGGCGTGGCCTGCAGCAGCAGCGCGGCGGTGAGCGGCAGCGCCAGCATGGTGATCTGCGCGCCGGTGGACGACATCAGGATCGAGGTCCAGAGCCGGCGGTACGCGCGGTCGCGCAGCAGATCGTTGGGAGCGAGGGTGAAACGCTGTCGCAGCGCTTGCAAAAAGTTCATGACCAAAACGGGGTTCCAGGACACCAAAACAAGGCCCGCAGGGCGCGGCCTGCGGCTGCAAGGCGCAGCGCGCTCAGGTGGCGTCAAGGATTTTGGTCATGGGCCCCATCGTAAGGGCCGACAGAACTCAGGCCAAGGCTGGACGTGGCGGCCAGGTGTGCACCCAGATGCGCTTCATCACGGCGGTGAACTGCGTGAACAGGCTGCCGGTGTTGTAGCGCAGGTTGTACTTGGCACACAGGGCCTGCACCTCGGGCGCGATCTCGGCATAGCGGTGGGCCGGCATGTCGGGGAACAGGTGGTGCTCGATCTGGTGGCTCAAGTGCCCGGTGGCGATGTGGAACCAGCGCGCACCCGTCAGGTTGCTGGAGCCGGCCATTTGGCGCAGGTACCAGTCGCCGCGGGTTTCGTTCTGCGTGTCTTCCTGGCGGTAGATGGTCACGTGCTCGGTGAAGTGGCCACAGAAGATGACGGCGTAGGTCCAGAGGTTGCGGATCAGGTTGGCCACGAAGTTGCCGGCCAGCACGCGCGGCCAGGCCCACAGCGACAGGGCCGGAAACAGCAGGTAGTCCTTGAACCACTGCTTGCCCACCTTGGCCTTGAAGCGGCGCCAGCGGTCCATGAACACCGGCTTCGGGAGCGCGCCGTGCTTGTAGCGGCCGAGCTCCAGGTCGTGCGAGCCCACGCCGTACTGGAAGCCCAGCGCCAGCAGCAGGTTGGCCAGGGGCTGCAGCAGGTGCCGCGGCTTCCAGCGCTGCTCGGGCGTCAGGCGCAGCAGGCTGTAGCCGATGTCGCGGTCCTTGCCCAAGATGTTGGTGTGCGTGTGGTGCACCACGTTGTGGCTGTGGCGCCAGCTTTCGCCGTCGCAGGCGATGTCCCATTCAAACGTGTGCGACTGCAGAGCGGGGTCGCCGGTCCAGTCGTACTGGCCGTGCATCACGTTGTGGCCGATCTCCATGTTGTCCAAGATCTTGGCGCTGGCCAAGGCGGCCACACCGGCCAGCCAGCTGATGGGCCCCACGCCGAAGTGCAGCAGCGCACGGCCGCCAATTTCGCTGGCGCGGCACAGGCGCACCATGCGGCGGATGTGGTCGACATCGGCCTGGCCCAAGCTGCCCATCACGCGCTGGCGGATGGCGTCGAGTTCGGCCTCGATCGCGTCGACTTGGTGGCGCGGCAGGGTTTGGGGGTTGGCGTAGGTGGTGGTCATGGTGGGCTCACAAATCCAGGCTGAGGTCGGTGCGGGCGGCGCTGATGCACAGGCGGATGGGCTGGTCGGGCAAGCTGCACAGCTCGCCGGTTTGCAGGTTCTGCACCGTGCCGCTGCGCTTGGTGCACTGGCAGGCTCGGCAGATGCCAATGCGGCAACCGTGCTTGGGCGCCAGCCCTGCGGCCTCGGCCTGCTGCAGCAGCGGCGCGGCGCCCGAGGTACTGAACTGCGTGCCGCTGCGCTGCAGCTGCACCTGCACCGGGCTGCCCAGGGCTTGCACCGGCCGCAGAGCGGCGCCAAAGCGCTCGCTGTGCAGCGGGGCCGCGCCCGGGTGCTGGGCCCACAAGGCGTGCACCGCGTCCATGAAGCCGCTGGGGCCGCACAGCCAGGTGGCACGCTGGGCCCAGTCGGGCACCAGGGCTTGCAGGGTCTGCATGTCGAAACGACCGTCCACCGAGCTTTGGTGGTGGTGCACGTCGGCCGCGCCCTGCAACTGGCGGGCAAAGATCAGGTCGGCGGCGTGGCGGCTGATGTGCAGAAACTGCAGGTTGCCGCTGTAGTGGGTGTCCAGCAGGTGCTGGCGCAGCGCCATCACCGGGGTGATGCCGCTGCCGGCGCTCAGCAGCAAGATCTTGCGCGGGCGGGCCTCAGGCATCACAAAGTCGCCCTCGGCTTGGCTCAGGTTCAACACCTGCCCGGCCTGCACTTGGTCATGCAGGTAGCCCGACACCAGGCCTTGGGGTTGGCGCTTGACGGTGATGGCGATCTCGTTCGCGCCCAGGCGCGACAGGCTGTACGCCCGGGTGTGGCGGCGGCCGTTCACCTCCACCTGCACCTGCACGTGCTGGCCCGGCAGCGCGCCGCGCCACAGGGCGTTGGGGCGCAGCACGAAGGTCTTGGTGTCGGAGGTTTCGGTATCCACCCGCAGCACGCGGGCCCGTACCTGGGTCAGCGACCACATGGGGTGCAGACCGCGCAGGGTGTCTTCCACGGCGCCCAGGCGCAGCACGTTGTCCACCACCGGGTGCTGCAGCGAGCGCACCACCGGACGGGTGAGGCGTTCGAGCCAAGTGGGCGCGGGCAAGGTAGGGGTGCTGGTCATGCTCATCCTTCGGGCTCGACTGAACCCATGCGAAGAATTGTGTACGGTCGTACACAAACCAGCAAGCCGTATGGGCACCTCTAGAGTGGCGCACCCATGAACAACTACCCAAATCGGCACCCACAAGGGCGTGAACTAAAGTACAAGTGTTCACGAAGACCCCCAGCCGCCAGCGCGAGGCCCCCATGACAGAAACCGGCGCCAAGTCCAAAGACAGCCTGTCGCGCACCGAGCGCAAGGACATCACGCGCGCCGCGTTGCTGCAGGCGGCACTGGACCTGATGGGCGAAGGGCGCAGCTTCACCAGCTTGGGGCTGCGCGAGATCGCGCGCGAAGCAGGCATGGTGCCCAACGCCTTCTACCGGCACTTCCGCAATACTGACGAGCTGGGCCTGGCCCTGGTGGAAGAGGTGGGCATCACCCTGCGCAGGCTGCTGCGCGAGGCGCGGCAGGTGGACGTGGCGCAAAGCGAAATGCTGCGCCGCTCGGTGCAGGTCTACCACCAGTACGTCAAGAACAACCGGCTGCAGTTCCTGTTCATCAGCAGCGAGCGCTCGGGCGGCAGCCGCATCCTGCGCCTGGCCATCCGCAGCGAAGTGACCCACTTCACCAACGAGATGGCGCAGGACTTCCGGCGCATCGGCGCCTACCCCGACATCCCCACCGCCACGCTGCAGATGATTTGCGGCCTGGTGGTGACGACCATGCTGGCCGCCGCGCCGGAGATGCTGGACCTGCCCCCCGGTCAGCCGCTGCTGGAAGCGGAGATGACCGAGACCTTCGTGCGCCAGCTGCGCGTGGTGCTGCTGGGCGCGGCAAGCTGGCGCGAGCCAAGCTGAGTCTGAGGGTGACTGACGGCCCTTGACGGCAGCGAACGGCTCAGCGGCGCCAGGCCATCCAAGCGCAGCCGACAAAGGCCAGCTTGGCCCCCACGAAACCCAGCAACGCCACCAGCGGGTGGGCGCAAGCCAGGCCGGCTGCGGTGCATCCACCGGCGGGCGCCAACCAGCTGACCAGCAGCCACTTGGCCCCGAGCACCGTGAGCGCCAAGGCCACCAGGGCGGCACCGGCCCACAACCAATGGGCCAGCGGGTGAGTGGGCATCAGTACGCCACGGCAGCGCCGTCGCGCCGCGGGTCGCTGGCGGCCACGTAGCCGTCCACCGCGGGGTCGCCCAGGCGCCAGATGAACTGGCCGGCGCCGAAGTCTTGGTAGCTGTCGTTGAAGTTCTCGATGGCGTGGCCGGCCGTGGCCAAGCCGGCCAGCGTGGCCTGCGGCCAGTGGGTCTCGGCGTTGATGGCCAGGCCCTCGTTGAAGCGCCAGCGCGGGGCATCGCAGGCGGCTTGCGGGTGTTGTCCGTAGACCAGCATGCGCACCAAGGTTTGGAGGTGGCCTTGCGGCTGCATGTTGCCGCCCATCACGCCGAAACCCATGACAGCTTGATCGCCCTGCGTCAAAAAGGCAGGAATGATGGTGTGGAACGGCTTCTTACCGGGCCCCACCTCGTTGGCATGGCCGCGCTCGGTGGTGAAGCCCGCGCCGCGGTTTTGCAGGCTCACGCCATAGCCGGGGAGCACCAGGCCCGAACCAAAGCCCATGTAGTTGCTTTGGATGAAGCTGACCTGCATGCCGCTGGCGTCGGCCGTGGTCAGGTAAATCGTGCCGCCCTTGACGCCATTGCCAGCGCCGAACACCTGGGCCTGCGTGGGGTCGATCAGCTCGGCACGGCGGCGCAGGTAGTCGGGGTCGAGCAGCTGCGCGGTGCTCACGGTCATGGCGCGCGGGTCGGCCACGTGGCGGTAAACGTCGGCAAAGGCCAGCTTCATGGCCTCGATCAAGAGGTGCTGGGTGCGCCAGTCATCCACCGGGTACTGACCCAGGTGCAGGTGGCGGGCGATGCCCAGTGCCATCAGCGCAGCAATGCCTTGCCCGTTGGGCGGGATCTCGTGCACCTGGTGCTCTTCAAAACCGGTGCTGATGGGGTTCACCCACTCGGGCCGGTAGGCGGCCAGATCAGCTTGCGTCAGCGCGCCACCGCCGCTGCGGGCAAAAGCGGCCAAGGCCTCGGCGATCTCGCCTTGGTAGAAGGCCTCGCCCTGGGTTTGCGCGATCAAGCGCAGGCTGCGCGCGGCCTCGGCAAAAGCGAAGCGCTCGCCCACCCGCGGCGCACGGCCTTTGGGCAGGAAGGCCGCCGCAAAACCGGCGCCACCGGCCAGCTCGGGGATCTGAGCGGCACGCGCCCATTTGTCGGCCACGCCCACGGGCACGGCGTAGCCGCGTTCGGCGGTGTCGATGGCCGGGGCCAGCACATCGGCAAACGGCAGCTTGCCGAAGCGGCGGTGCAGCGCCACCCAGCCGCCCACGGCGCCGGGCACGGTAACGGTGTCCCAGCCACGCTGGGGCATGGGCGCGTCGCCAAAGCGCTCGCGCGCCCAGCCCTGCGGTGCGGCGCCGCTGGCGTTGAGGCCGTGCAGCTGGCCGCCGTCCCACACCAGAGCGAAGGCATCGCTGCCCAGGCCGTTGGAACAGGGCTCGACGATGGTCATGCAAGCCGCAGCCGCCACGGCCGCATCCACCGCATTGCCGCCACGCTGCAGCATCTGCAAGCCAGCTTGTGCGGCCAGCGGGTGGCTGGTGGCCACCACGTTGCGGCCGAACACAGGGCTGCGTCGGCTGGGGTAGCCAGCCTGCCAATCAAAGTCCATCAGTGCACCTTGGGGGGGTGGCGCAGCGCCTTCACGGCGCCTTCACCGACCGAAGCGCCGAAGCGCTTAACCAAGCGTTCGGCCACGTTCTCATGGGGGGAGTAATCGACGATGTCCTCGGCCTTGACGATCTCGCGCGCGACAAAGTCCAGATTGCCCAAGCCGTCAGCCAAACCCAGCTCCACCGCGCGGTCGCCGTTCCAAACCAGGCCGGAGAACGTGTCGCCGTCTTCCTTCAAGCGCTCGCCCCGGCCTTCGCGCACGGCGGCGATGAACTGCTGGTGCACACCGTCGATCCAGCCCTGCGCCTTGGCGCGGTCGGCCGGCTTCAAGGGCGAGAAGGGATCGAGCATGGCCTTGTTCTCACCAGCGGTGATCAAGCGACGCTCGATGCCCAGCTTCTCCATCAAGCCCGTATAGCCGAAGTCATCCATCAGCACGCCGATGGAGCCGACCATCGAGGCCTTGTCGACATAGATGGCATCAGTCGCGGCGGCGATGTAGTAGGCGCCGCTGGCGCAAACGTCTTCCACCACGGCGTAGATGGGCTTGTCGTGCAGGGCACGCAGGCGCTTGATTTCGTCGTAAACGATGCCGGCTTGCACCGGGCTGCCCCCAGGCGAGTTGATGCGCAACACGACGGCGCGGGCGCTGTTGTCGGCAAAGGCTTCTTTGAGGGCCGCCACCAGCAAATCGGCACTGGCCTCAGCGCCCGGAGCGATCTCGCCATTCAACTGCACCAACGCGGTATGCGGCGTGCCGGTGGTGGCCACCGGGTGCTCGCGTCCCCACAACAGCATCACCAAACCGAAAGCCAGCAGCAACCAGCCCATGCGCAAACCCAGGCGCCAACGCCGCTCGGTGCGTTTCTCCTGCAAGAACTCTTGCGCCAGGCGCAGCGCCAGCGCCTCGTGGCTCAGCGGCGCGGGGGCCGGTGAAGCCGGGGCCGGCGCGGCCGCCTTGAGCATGTCATCGGGCTGCGGCGTGGCGTCAGGCAGGTGGGTGGGCGGTTCAGAAGGGTTCATGGCGGGCTGGGTTCGGGGGCTGGCGGCAAAGGCGCCTGGATGTAGCCACTAGGGTACCAATGCACCTCGCCGTCGACTTCGGTCACAGTGACCGGGATCAGGCCAGCGCGGCCGCAACGACCCATCACGCAGGCCCCGGTGGTGGGCGAGTAAACAGCCCCGTGCACGGCGCACAAGATGTAGCGGCGCTCACTGTCCAAAAACTCATTGGGCTGCCAATCCAGCTCCGTGGGCACGTGAGCGCAGCGGTTGAGGTAAGCCACCACCCGGCCGTCGATGCGCAGCGCAAACGCACGCTCCTCCCGGCCGCAGTAGCGCACGTCCCATTGCACACCCAGGCCGCGTTCGACCAGGGCAGTGCTGTCGCACACCTTGAAGCCGATCTCAGCCATGGGTCAGCAGCCAGTGGTGCAAGCTGGGCACATCGTGCAACACGGCACTGGGGCGCAGCGCCTCCAACTCCTCAGCAGGGTGCGCCCCGAAGCTGACGGCCAGCGCGGCGGTGCCGGCATTGGCAGCCAGCTGCAGGTCATGGGTTGTATCGCCCACCATCAGGGTGCGCGAGGGTTCGGCGCCCAGCTCGTCCATCAGCTCCAGCAACATCTGGGGATGGGGCTTGCCGGCGGTTTCCTCAGCGGTGCGGGTGGCATCAAACAGCTCATGCAGACCGACCTGGGCCAGCGCCTCATCCAAACCCCGACGGCTTTTGCCAGTGGCCACAGCCAAGCGGTGGCCGCGCTCCTTCAAGGTATGCAGCAGCGGCACCACGCCGTCGAAAAGGGTCACCTCGTGGACATTGGCGAAATAATGCAAACGGTAGGCCTGCGCAGCTTCGTCGTAACGCTCGCGCGGCAGCCCCGGGATGGCGTGCTGCAACGCTGAGACCAGCCCCAAGCCGATGACATGGCTGGCCGTGGCCTGGCTGGGTGCGGGCAGGCCCAGGGCAACAGCGGTGGCCTGGATGCTGCGCACGATGCAGGCGGTGGAATCGAACAGGGTGCCGTCCCAGTCGAAGGCAATGAGATCAAAACGCTTGGGTTGCATGGGTCGGATTGTGCGCACCGACACTGCACGGATGAACGACACCACCGAAGCCCGGCTGACCGAGCTGGAGATCAAGGCCAGCTTCAGCGACGATTTGCTGGAGCAACTCAACGCCACCGTGGCGCGCCAGCAGGCGCAGATCGAGCTGCTGCACCGCGAGGTGTTGGCGCTGCGCAACCAGTTGCGCGAGAGCCAGTCAGGCTTGGGCGGAGCGGTGGAGGAGCGACCGCCGCACTACTGACCCACTGGAACAAGCCCGCCACCAAAGCCAACAGGCCCGGCTCCCCTTGCGGAGAACCGGGCCTGCAGTGAAACCAAACCCGCTGCGCGCGGGCGAGCGCTTAAACCGCTGCGGCGGGGGCGCGCTTGGCCGTGACGATCACAGCCGGCAGGCTGGCGATCTCGGGCGTGGCGCGCTTGGCGGTGATGACCACCGCCGGCAAGCTGTAAACCACTGGGGCCGGTGCGGCCGGGGCCATCGCCATGGTCGCGGCGCTGGTGAGGGTCAAACCGGCCATCACAATGGCGCTGATGGCACCGCCCACGTGGTCCAACACCGGGTTGGTGTCAAAGCTGTTGCGGGCGCTGTTGCGGGTGTTGAAGGTGTTCATGGTGGGCTCTCCGTTGGCAGTGGGGGTTTCAAGGTTTCGACCCGGTTTGCTTTCGCGTTGCCGTCTGTCGATGGTTGAACTTTGATCGTTCAGCGCCCCCTGCAACAGCCCCAAGCGACGGGCCGCAGTACCACGCGATGGACTGCTGTCCAGCGCGTTTGAATGGTTGTCAGGCGAGGGCCATCAAACTGCCACAAAGGTGCAACAGCGGCGTCATGTGCGGCCCGCAGCATGGCGGCATGCCCACCCACAGCGCCTGCGCCATGAGTCCCATCCAGCTGCCCTCCGGCCCGCAAGCCGCCCTGTTGCCCCCGCATGCGCGGAGCCCTTTGCACCTGCCCCGCGCGCGCACCCTGCGCTTGAGCTGGGCACGCGACGCCAGCGAGGTGCGCGAAGCGCAGGCCCTGCGCCACGCCGTGTTTGCAGAGGAGTTGGGGGCCGTTCTGCGCACGCCGCCTGGCACCCCGCCCGGGCTGGACGTTG
The DNA here is from genome assembly GCA_964485225.1 of uncultured Burkholderiaceae bacterium. Taxonomy (GTDB): domain Bacteria; phylum Pseudomonadota; class Gammaproteobacteria; order Burkholderiales; family Burkholderiaceae_C; genus Inhella. The sequence goes on along the minus strand of CAZAIR010000019.1, from coordinate 8,353 downwards.
ACCTCTACGACCCCCATTGCGAGCACCTGCTGGTGCGCGCAGTGGCCGACGGTGACGACAGCGGCCCCGTGGTGGCCAGCTACCGCGTGTTGATGCCCGCCGCCGCACGCCGCGTGGGCGGCCTCTACGCCGAGCAGCGCTTTGACCTGACCCGCCTGCGCGCCCACCGCGGCCAGCTGGCCGAGCTGGGTCGGGCTTGCGTGCACCGCGACCACCGCAACGGCACGGCCATGTTGATGATGTGGGGCGAGTTGACTGCGCACATGCAGCGCAACGGCGTCAGCCTGATGTTGGGCAGCGCCAGCTTGTGCGCCCGCGACGGCGGCGCGCAGGCCTGGGCCCTGTGGCACAAGCTCGCGCCCACCCACCTGGCGCCTGTGGAATGGCAGGTGCGCAGCCGCGCCCCCCTGCCCCAACCTTTGCGCCCTCTGCAAGCGGAGGTCAACACCCCCGCCCTGCTGCGCGCTTACCTGCGCGCCAATGCCCAACTGCTGGGCGAACCCGCCTGGGACGGCGACTTCCAGTGCGCGGACCTGCCCTTGCTGCTGCGCATCGACCACCTGCCCAGCAGCTACCGCCGCCACTTCATGCCTGGCGCCCGGCTGGCCGCCTGAAAACTGCCACCAAAGCCAACAGGCCCGGCTCCCCTTGCGGAGAACCGGGCCTGCGGTGAAACCAAACCCGCTGCGCGCGGGCGAGCGCTTAAACCGCTGCGGCGGGGGCGCGCTTGGCCGTGACGATCACAGCCGGCAGGCTGGCGATCTCGGGCGTGGCGCGCTTGGCGGTGATGACCACCGCCGGCAAGCTGTAAACCACTGGGGCCGGTGCGGCCGGGGCCATCGCCATGGTCGCGGCGCTGGTGAGGGTCAAACCGGCCATCACAATGGCGCTGATGGCACCGCCCACGTGGTCCAACACCGGGTTGGTGTCAAAGCTGTTGCGGGCGCTGTTGCGGGTGTTGAAGGTGTTCATGGTGGGCTCTCCGTTGGCAGTGGGGGTTTCAAGGTTTCGACCCGGTTTGCTTTCGCGTTGCCGTCTGTCGATGGCTGAACTTTGATCGTTCAGCGCCCCCTGCAACAGCCCCAAGCGATGGGCCGCAGTACCACGCGATGGACTGCTGTCCAGCGCGTTTGAATGGTGGTCAGCCGGCTTGCAGGCGCTGCAAATCAGCGCGCCATTGGGCCCAATGCGCCCTGACCTTGGTCCACTGCGCGGGGCTGGCGGCATTCATAACCTGCAGCACATCGCTCTCCACCCGCTCGCGCTGGGCCTGGGCGGCGGGGCTGCGCGGCACCGCCCCGCGGCCGGAGGCCTGCAACAGCAGGTCGGTGCCCCGCTGCAGCGCTTGTGCGTCGGTGCCAGCTGCAGCCCATTGGCGCAGGCCTTGCAAGGTCAGCGCCTGGCGCTGCAAGCGATCGGCGGCCAATGCGGGCACATCGGCCACCGGCCAATTGGCGGCCAGTTGGCGGGCCAGGTCGCGCTGGCGCGGGTCCAGCGAGCCCAGCCAGCGTCCCAAGCCCCGGCTGAAGACCTGGCTGCGCGCCGCCTGCAGCCGGCTGGGCGAAACGCCCTGCTCCTTCAGCCACTTTTGGTGGCGCTTGGCCATCGCAGCCTCCAACGCCTGCCATTGGTCAGGGCGCAAACTGGCCAGCACGGGGGCGGCCAGCGGCGCGGCCTGGGCCAGAGTGCGGGCCACGGTTTGGCCGGCTGCGGCGTCCAGCGCCGCCAAATCGGCTTCGGTGGCTTGCCCGCGCGCGGCCATGGCGTCGGCACTGGCCAACAGCGCCAGCCAACGCGGCAACTCTTCGCGCCGGTGCCACTGCTGCAGGCCGGCCAGGGCGGTGTCGAACTGCGCTTGCTGCGCGCGGTCGAACGCCACGTAGTCGTCGACCCACCAACTGGCGAGCCGCGGCAGTTGGTCGTAACCCAGGCGCAAGCTGGAGCAGGCGCCCAGCAGGGCCGCCAAGGTCAAGGTGATGAGAACCGCGCCCAAACGGCGCCACGGGGTGTGCATGGGTGCCATCGTGCAAGAAAAGACAAAGCCCGCGCAAGGGCGGGCTTTGTGGGGGCTGCGGGTCAGGCGCTGCAGCGCTGCTTCAAGTGGTTCAGCGCCTCTTCCACTTGGTCCACCAGCACCAAACACAAATCGCCGGGCTTGAGCACGGCCAGCGCGTGGTCAATGGCCACGAACTCACCCTGGATGGCATCGACCGTGCGGGTGCGCGCGGCGCCATCCAGACCCTTGCGCAACAGCGCCACCACTTCGCCGTCTTCACGGCCGCGCTGGCAAGCGTCTTGGTACAGCACCACGTGGTCAAACGCACCGCCCAAAATCTGGGTTTGCTCGGTGATGTCTTGGTCGCGGCGGTCGCCGGCACCGCTGATGACCACCACCCGGCGCTGGGCAGGGATGGCATCCACGGCGCTGACCAGGGCACGCATCGCGTCTGGGTTGTGGCCGTAATCAGCAATCACGGTGGCGCCTTGGTAGTCCATCACATTGAAGCGGCCGGGTGCGTTGTCGCTGTCGCCGTTGAAGCTGGCCAGGCCGCGGCGGATCACGTCCACCGGCAAACCGGCGCCCCATGCGGCCCCCACGGCGGCCATTACGTTCTCGACCTGGAAGCCGAGCAAGCCGCCGCGGGTGATGGGCACATCGCGCAGCGCGATGGTTTCACGGGCGCTGCCCTCGGTGGCCACGATGTGGCCGTCGTCCACGTACACGCAGCGCTTACCTTGCGCACGGTGGGTGGCCATCAGCGGCAGGTTGCGGTCGCTGCAGAAATAGATGACCTGGCCCGGGCACATGCTGGCCATGCTGGCCACCAGCGGGTCGGCGGCATTCAGCACGGCGTAGCCGTTGGGCGCCACGTTCTGCACGATGACCGACTTGACGCGCTTGATGTCTTCCGGCGTCTCGAGGTAGTTCATGCCGAGGTGGTCGCCGGCGCCAACGTTGGTGACCACGGCCACCGCACAGCGGTCAAAGCCCAGGCCTTCGCGCAGGATGCCGCCGCGCGCGCACTCCAGCACCGCGGCTTCGACGTCGGGGTGCATCAGCACGTTGCGAGCGCTTTTGGGGCCGGAGCAATCGCCGCTGTCGATCTGGCGTCCATCGACGTACACACCATCGGTGTTGGTCATGCCCACCGTCAAGCCGGAGGTGGCAAACAGGTGGGTGATCAGGCGCGCGGTGGTGGTCTTGCCATTGGTGCCCGTCACCGACACGACCGGGATGCGGCCATCGGCGTTCTTGTCGGGGCCGTAGATGCTCTGAATGACGGCCTTGCCGACGTTGCGGCCTTTCCCGTAGCTGGGGCTCAGGTGCATGCGCAAGCCCGGCGCTGCGTTCACCTCGACGATGCCGCCGCTTTGCTCCTCCAGCGGGCGCAGCACGCTCTCGGCCACGACGTCCACGCCACACACATGCAAGCCCACGATCTGCGCCGCGGCAATGGCGCGCTGCGCCACTTCAGGGTGCACGTCGTCAGTCACGTCGGTTGCGCTACCGCCGGTGCTCAGGTTGGCGTTGTTGCGCAAGATCACGCGCTGGCCTTTGGCGGGTACGCTGTCAGGCTCCAGACCCTGCTGCTTGATGCGCTCGATGGCGATGTCATCCAGACGCATCTTGGTGAGCGAGGTGGCGTGGCCATCGCCGCGACGCGGGTCTTTGTTGACCTCATCCACCAACTCGCGCACGGTGTGCACCCCATCGCCGCTGACCTGCGGTGGGTCACGGCGGGCTGCCGCCACCAGTTGGTTGCCCACCACCAGCAGTCGGAAGTCGCTGCCGGGCAGGAACTTCTCGACCATCGGCGTGCCAATCTCTTCTGCCGCCTTGTAGGCGAGTTCGAAGTGCTCGCGGGTCATCACATTCACGGTGACGCCCTTGCCTTGGTTGCCGTCCAGCGGCTTGACCACCACCGGCAAGCCGATCTCCAGCGCGGCCTCCCAGCCGTCGTCCACGTTGTCCACCGGGCGCCCAATGGGCACCGGCACGCCAGCACTCTGGAGCAGGCGCTTGGACAGGTCTTTGTCTTGCGCGATGGATTCGCTCACGGCGCTCGTGGCGTCGACCTCAGCCGCCCAGATGCGACGCTGCTTGTGCCCCCAGCCAAACTGCACCAAGCTGCCCTGCGTGAGCCGGCGGTAGGGGACGCCCCGGGCCACCGCGGCATTGACGATGCTGCCCGTCGATGGGCCGAGTCGAACGTCCTCGTCCAACTCGCGCAGTTGCTTGATGGTGGCGGCAGCATCCCAATCGGTGCGCGACTCCAAGGCCGCGCGCACCAGGGCTTGGGCGGCTTCACAAGCCATGCGGCCCACATCCTCTTCGCTGTACTCCACCACCACCTGGAAATGTCCGGGCGTGGGCGTGATGAAGGTGGTGCTGTAGGTCACCGGGCACCCGGCCTGTGCCTGCAAGGCCAGCGTGGCCTGCTCGACCACGTGCGCCAGACTCACCGGCACGCGGGCGGCCGATGCCGCGCGCAGCGGCCCAAGGCCAGGAAACAGCTCGCGCAGCCGGGTTTCGAAACCGGGCAGCTCGTTGATATTGCATTCGGCCGGGGTGCAGATCACCACGACTTCGACCGCGGTGTGGCGGCTCCACAGGTTCGGACCCCGCAGGGCGCGCAGGCGAGAAACGTCCATCGGCTTTGGGCTTTCGGCTCTGTTGATTAGTTCGGGAGGGCGGGCACGAAGGTGTCCAGGCCAGCCAAGATCAGTTCGGGCGAGATGCCCATTGCCCAGGCCGCCCCGACAGCGGCCAGCACGGCAGGGCTCTGCACCGACTGGCCGGCCGCGGCAAAGCGGGCGAGCAAATCGGCAGCGTTGGCGGCCACGGTTTCGCCATCAGGGCTGAGCAGCACCGCTTGGCCATTGCGCAACAACACCGCACGGCCACCACCGTGCAGGTGGGCCACCAGCGGCGGTGCTTGGTCGTCGCGGCTGTAAAAAATCACTTCGCCGTCGCACAACTCGGCCATCGCGGCCACCTGCGGGTCTTCAGCATTCAACACCGCAGCCCCCTCGGGCAGCACCACGTCCACCTGGGTGCGCAGCACCTTGAACAGCTGCGCGGCTTCGCGCACATCGTGGTGGTGAAGGCTGTCGCTGAGCGTCAAGTCAGTGACCACGCCGACCAAGCAGCGGTCGTAGGCCAGGCCATCGCTCAAGATCGAGTTGGCGGCGTTCTCGGCCACCACGGCGTCCACGCGGCGGTTCATGAGCAGGCGGTGGGCGGCGTCAAACGGCCGCTTGACCTTCTTCTCTACCTGGCGGGCCCCCAGGAACAGGCCATCGGCACACGCCAGCCCCACTTGCTTGCCATGCAAGTGCAGCAGCCAGGCCACCATGCGTGCCAAAGCCGACGTGTCGGCACTGCCGGTCACACCCACGATGGGCACGCGGCCGGATTCATCTTCGCCAAACAGGTGGTCCACGATGGCCTGACCCACCGGCTGCGGCAAGCCCTCGGCCGGTTTCAGGTGCATCAGCAGGCCCGGGCCGGCGTTGACTTCGACGACCGCGCCGCCTTGCGCTTGCAGCGGCTTGCTGATGTCTTCGGCCACCAGGTCGATGCCTGCGATGTCCAGACCCACGGTGCGGGCCGCCAAGCCCACGGCAAAGGCCACTTCGGGGTGCACTTCGGCGGTGCAGTCGATGGCGACATTGCCGTTGCGCTGGATGAGCACGCGGCGGCCGTGCTCAGGCACCGACTCCACGCCCAAGCCCACACGCTTGAGGTCGAGTTGCAGCACTTGGTCTTCGTCGACCTTCACGCGGTTGAGCGGGAAGTCTTCGGTCTCGCCACGGCGCGGGTCGCTGTTGATCTGCAGGTCAATCAGCTGGCGCACGCTGTGCTTGCCGTCGCCCACCACCCAGGCTGCTTCGCCGCGCGCGGCCGCCACCACCTTGCCGCCCACCACCAGCAGGCGGTGTTCGTTGCCGGGGATGCAGCGCTCAACCAGCACCTCGGAACCCTCGCTGTCGGCCAGCTCGAAGGCCGCGGCGATGTCGGCCTCGTGGCGCAAATCCAGGGTCACACCGCGGCCGTGGTTGCCGTCGGTGGGCTTGACCACCACGGGCAGACCCAAATCCTGCGCGGCCTCCCAGGCCTCTTGAGCGCTCTTGACGACCACCCCCTTGGGCACCGGCACGCCCACGGCGGCCAGCAGGGTCTTGGTCAGGTCTTTGTCACCCGCAATGCCTTCGGCGATGGCGCTGGTGCGGTCGGTCTCGGCCGTCCAAATGCGGCGCTGTTTGGCGCCGTGGCCCAGCTGGACCAGGTTGCCGTCGTTGAGGCGGATGTGGGGGATGCGACGGTCGGTCGCCGCGGCCACGATGGCGGCGGTGGAGGGGCCGAGGTAGCAATCGTCGATGGTGTCACGCAGCCGGGCCACGGCGGCGGGCACATCGAATTTCTCGTCGTTGATGGCAGCCATCAACAGTGCATGGCCTTCCTTCAGGGCGGCACGGGCCACTTGCTCATCGCGCGCCCGGAACACCATGCGGTACACGCCGCGCTGGCTGGTCGAACGGGTTTGGCCGAAGCCGGTGGGCATGCCCGCCAAGTTCAGCAGCTCGATCACCACGTGCTCCAGCACGTGGCCGCACCAAGTGCCTTCGGTCAATCGCTGGAAAAAGCCACCCCGCTCGCCCACGCCGCAATGGTGTTCGATCATGTTGGGCAGCCAAGCGGTCAGCCGCTCGTTCATGCCCGGCAGCTGGTTGGAGGGGTAGTCCTCCAGCTCACCCAGGTCAAGCCAGACCTCCAGGCAGGCGCGGTACGTCCAGATGTTGGGGCCGCGGAGGTAGGTGATGCGCTGGAGTTGGATGTCGTTCTTCTTGCTCATGGGCACGGGGGCGGGCAATAGAGGGTGGGATTCTGCGCTGACAATGAAGGCTGACTCAGAACAAGACCCGCCGCCGATGCAGCCTTTCCCGATCAGCGACAGCATGCGCCAGCTTCCAGGCTGGGCCGCCCTGCAATCTCAGCTGGAGGTGGGCGAGAACGTGATCGCCGCAGCGGGCGTTGACCTCAGCCCTGAATTGCGGTTTGCGCACAGCGTGGTCGCCCTCACCCAAACCGGCAGTGGCTTCCGGCTGCATGCCGACGGCCGCAACTGGCCGTTGACGGACGCCCTGCAGCTCAAAACACACGATCACGCGGGCTTGGGCCTCCTCGAGCTGAGCAACGCGAGCGAGCGACTGGCGCACTGGCCCTTCACCCTGGCTGAGCAGCTGCCTCTGCAGCGCCTCACCGAAGCCTTCGCCCTGGCCCAGGCCGAACGCGCCGGGGCCGCCCCGGCTGACACCAGCGACGAAGCCGCCCAGTGCCCCACCTGCCAAGCCCCGCTGCCGCCTGACAGCGAAGAGTGCCCGACCTGCCACCGCGAGCTGCATACGCCGCCCAGCACCTGGGTGCTGCTGCGCCTGTGGCGCTTCACCCAGCCCTACAAAGGCCAGCTGCTGCTGGGCTTTTTGCTGATGTTGGGCGCGACGGGGGCCACGCTGGTGGCGCCCTACCTGACCATGCCGCTGATGGACGACGTGCTGATCCCGTTCCAGAACGGGCAGCCGATCGACCGCATGCATGTGGCGCTGCTGCTCTCCGGATTGCTGGGCGCAGCGGTGGTGAGCTGGGCGCTGGGCTGGGCCAAGACCTACATCCTGGCCCTGATCAGCGAGCGCATCGCCGCTGACCTGCGCACCGCCACCTTCGACCACCTGCTGGGCCTGTCACTCGAATACTTCGGCAACAAGCGCACCGGCGACCTGATGGCGCGCATCGGCTCCGAGACCGACCGCATCAGCGTCTTCCTGAGCCTGCACGCGCTGGACTTCATCAGCGACGTGCTGATGCTGACCATGACGGCCATCATCTTGTTCAACATCCACCCTGGCTTGGCGCTGGCCACCTTGGTGCCGCTGCCCTTCATCGCCTGGATGATCCACACGGTGCGCGACCGGCTGCGCACCGGCTTCGAGAAGATCGACCGCGTCTGGGGCGAGGTCACCAGCGTGCTGGCCGACACCATCCCCGGCATCCGCGTGGTGAAGGCCTTTGCGCAAGAGCGCCGCGAAGCCACCCGCTTCAAAGAAGCCAACACCAACAACCTGGCCGTCAACGACAAGCTCAACCGCACCTGGAGCCTGTTCGGCCCCACCGTGGGCCTGATGACCGAGGTGGGCCTGCTGGTGGTGTGGGTGGTGGGCATTTGGCTCATCAGCCACCAAAGCATCACGGTGGGGGTGCTGACCGCCTTCTTGGCCTACATCGGGCGCTTTTATGGGCGGCTCGATTCGATGAGCCGCAACGTTTCGGTCACCCAAAAGGCAGCCGCCGGTG
>CAZAIR010000018.1:16727-19465 GCA_964485225.1 uncultured Burkholderiaceae bacterium | reverse complement strand
CATGCTCGACAACGTGATCGACATCAACTACTACGCCGTCAAGAAGGCCCGCGACAGCAACCTGCGCCACCGTCCGGTGGGTCTGGGCATCATGGGGTTCCAGGACGCGCTCTACCAAATGCGCATTCCGTACGCCAGCCAAGCGGCAGTCGAGTTTGCCGATCGCTCGATGGAAGCGGTGTGTTTCAACGCTTACTGGGCCAGCACCGAGTTGGCCGAAGAGCGCGGTCGCTACAGCACTTACAAAGGCTCGCTGTGGGACCGCGGCATCCTGCCTCTGGACACCTTGGATCTGCTGGAGCAGGCCCGTGGCGGCCATGTGGACGTGGACCGCAGTGCCACCCTCAATTGGGACTCGCTGCGTGCCCGCATTGCCCAGCATGGCATGCGCAACAGCAACTGCGTCGCCATCGCGCCCACGGCCACCATCTCCAACATCATTGGGGTGGACGCGTCGATCGAGCCCAGCTTCGGCAACATCTCCGTCAAGTCCAACCTGTCGGGCGAGTTCACCGTGGTCAACGAGTACCTGGTGCGCGACCTCAAAGCCCGCGGTCTGTGGGACGAAGTGATGGTGATGGACTTGAAGCACTTCGACGGTTCGCTGCGTCGCATCGATCGCGTGCCTGAAGAGCTCAAGAACCTGTACGCCACCGCCTTCGAGATCGAAACCACTTGGTTGATCGAGGCCGGTGCCCGCCGTCAAAAGTGGATCGATCAGGCCCAAAGCCTGAACATCTACATGGCAGGTGCTTCGGGCCGCAAGCTCGACGAAACCTACAAGCTGGCCTGGACGCGCGGCCTCAAAACCACCTACTACCTGCGCACCACCAGCGCCACGCAAGCCGAGAAGAGCACCGTGAGCCGCGGTCAGCTGAATGCTGTGTCGTCGTCAGCGCCGGTCGCGGCGGCGGTGGCTGCGGCGCCTGCCCCGACGATTGCTGCTGAGCCTGCATTGCCAGCAACCGACATGAAGTTTTGCAGCATCGACAACCCGGACTGCGAGGCTTGCCAGTAACGCAGCAAGGGCTGAAAGGCTCGAACGATTGAATGCTTAAACGTTCAATCAAATGAACTAAATCCGATTTCGATGCTGCAAAGCAACGAAATCGGTGACGCTTTGTGGAACATGCCCAGAAATGGCTTGGTAAATCCACAAACCCAAATTGATAATTTGAGAGAACAGGAAAGACCCATGTTGCATTGGGAAGACGAAGTCAAATCCAGCACTTCACATGTTGTGCCCTCCGCCGTGAAACCCGCGGTCGGCGCCAGCGTCGCTGCTGTTGATCCTGCTGTCACGGTTTCCCCAGCGCCGGTTGAAGCGCGTCGCGTCAATGTGGCCGACAAGCGCATCATCAACGCCAAAACTGACGTCAACCAGCTTGTCCCCTTCAAGTACAAGTGGGCTTGGGAAAAGTACCTCGCCACCTGCGCCAATCACTGGATGCCGCAGGAAGTGAACATGAGCCGCGATATCGCGCTCTGGAAGGACCCGAATGGCTTGACGGACGACGAACGTCGCATCATCAAGCGCAACCTTGGTTTCTTTGTCACAGCTGATTCGCTGGCGGCCAACAACATCGTGCTGGGCACTTACCGGCACATCACGGCCCCGGAATGCCGGCAGTTCCTGCTGCGTCAAGCCTTTGAAGAGGCGATCCATACCCACGCTTACCAGTACATCGTGGAGTCCTTGGGTTTGGACGAGGCGGAGATCTTCAACGCCTACAACGAGGTGCCCTCGATCCGTGCCAAGGATCAGTTCCTGATCCCTTACATCGAAGCGATCATGGATCCGGGCTTCAAGACGGGCACGCCAGAGACGGATCAAACGCTGCTCAAGAGTTTGATCGTGTTCGCCTGTCTGATGGAGGGCCTGTTCTTCTACGTGGGCTTCACGCAGATTTTGGCCATGGGTCGTCAGAACAAGATGACGGGTGCTGCAGAGCAGTACCAGTACATCCTTCGTGACGAATCGATGCATTGCAACTTCGGCATCGACTTGATCAACGCGCTGAAGATGGAAAACCCCCATCTTTGGACGGCGGAATTCAAGGCCGAGATCAAAGCATTGTTTCTGCAGGCCGTCGAACTGGAGTACCGCTATGCCGAAGACACCATGCCCCGAGGTGTGTTGGGCTTGAATGCGGCCATGTTCAAGGGCTACCTCCGCTACATCGCCAACCGCCGTGCGGTGCAGATTGGTTTGGATCCTTTGTTCCCAAATGAAGAGAACCCGTTTCCCTGGATGAGTGAAATGATCGACCTGAAGAAGGAGCGCAACTTCTTCGAAACCCGGGTCATTGAGTACCAAACCGGCGGTGCGCTGAGTTGGGACTGAACGGGCTGGGCTGGGGCGCCGCAAGGGGCTGAGGTCGATCTGACGATTGTTGGTTTTGAATTCACTGCTGCAAACAGTGACCCGCTAGAGGTGACGTTTGCGGCAGCGACCGAGATTCATCTGGTTCCCTGAAGCACCCGGGTGCTGACGGGGGTTGGGTGAATGACCGTACTGCCGCAATACGTTTGTGGGCGGACGGTGTCCTACCCTTGATCAAGGAGATCACCATGGCAACTGCAACGAAGAAGAGCGCCCCTCCGGCGAAGAAGCCCGCCCCGGCTAAGAAGCCGGCTACCCCGCCGAAGAAGGCCGCTGCTCCGGCCAAGAAGGCCGCTGCTCCGGCCAAGAAGGCCGCTGCTCCGGCCAAGAAGGCTGCTGCTCCGGCCAAGAAGGC
>CAZAIR010000018.1:2442-16627 GCA_964485225.1 uncultured Burkholderiaceae bacterium | reverse complement strand
CGGCCAAGAAGGCTGCTGCTCCGGCCAAGAAGGCTGCTGCTCCGGCCAAGAAGGCTGCTGCTCCGGCCAAGAAGGCCGCAGCCAAGCCTGCCCCTGAAAAGAAGGCCCCTGCCAAGGCAGCGCCTGCAGCCAAGACCACCTTGAGCCCGCAAGCCGCTTGGCCTTTCCCGACCGGCAGCAAGCCCTGAAGCCGTGCTGGCCGCTGCAGTGATGCAGCGGCCCTGTCACACGCTAAGCCCGCCTGAGTTATGCCCAGGCGGGCTTTTTACTTGGTGGCCTCCAGCCGAGATTTCAGGGGGCGAGTGCTTGAAGGGCGCCCCGAATCGGCGGCGCCCCATGTGCTGAGTCAGGGGTGGAAGAGGCTGACCTCGTAGCCACTGACGTTGCTTTGTGCAGGGAGCTTGAAGGTGCCGCTCAGTTGCAGGCTGCCACCAGCAGGCAGCCGATCAGTGGTGGCACCGAGCTCACTGGGTCGAACGGCCCGGCGAAGCACGGGCCGGCCACTGCCGTCGCTCAAGCGCAGCTCCACCCATGGCAGGGCCAAGGTATGTGGTGCACGATTGCGCAAAGTGAGGTTGACCTGGAAGGCGCCGCCCTGTGGGGTGGGCTGCAGGCTGCTCGCGTCGACACTCAATCCATCCAGATGTTGCCAGGGTGCGTTGGCGCAGCTTGGGCACAGGCGCAACATCAACGCGTCGAAAGCGGGTGACTTGGCGCGCAAGGCTGCCCGCTCCACCCAGGCCCATTGGAGTGGCAAGGCCAGCACCAACAGCGCGATGAGCACCCATGCCGTGCCACGGAGCCACCTGCTGGCAGAGCCGGAGGGCTCTTGGGTTTCCTGCAGGGACCGCCAGGCATCCAAATTGCCGGTCCCGGTTGGCGCAACCACTGCAGCACTTACGGGCTTCTCGGCCTCACCCCCGCCCAGCATGGCTTGCATGCGCTGGTTGATGTCGGCCATCGAACTGGCTTGGGGCGCAGGGACGGCCACTGCGTGGGGCTTCGCTTCCCAATCGGGCTCTTGAGCGCGCTGGTCAGGCTCCCAGCGCGTGTCGTCCCAGCCGGGCTCTTGCCGCTGTACGGGGTCAGCTGCTGAGACAGCTGGCGCCGGGGCGGTCTCTGGCTCAGCCGCATGGGTGTGCGCAGGGCCGGGTGCGAGTGGGATGGGCTCTGGGTCGGTTGCGGCCCAGGGTGCCTCGCCGTCGGCTGGGGAGAAGCTGGGCTCTGGGGGCGGGAGTGGGGCAGGGGGGGTGACCTGCAGTGCCTCGCCAGTGTCCAGATCAAACAGGCTAAGGCGGGCGTCAAACACCGTGTCACAGCGGCCGCAGCGCACATGGCCATCGCTGGCTGCCAGCTGTGCCTCCTGCACCCTGAAGGTGGTGGCACAGCGAGGGCAGCGGGTGGCGAGGTTCACGCGCGTTGTCCGGCCAGCAGCACCCAGCCGTCTTCTTGGTCGGCCACGGTCAAGCGCAGCCAGGGGGCATACACCTCAGCAAGCTCTTCAGCTTGCCGTTCGAGCAGGCCGGCCAACAGCAAGCGCGCGCCGGATGCCAAGTGGCTGCACAGCAGCGGGGCAAGCAGCTTCAAGGGGGTGGCAAGGATGTTGGCGATCACCAGTTCGTACGCGCCTTGGGCCACATCGGGCAGGCCGCAGGTCAACTGCACGCCGTTGACCGAAGCGTTGTGCTCAGTGGCGCTGACCGCGGCGGGGTCGATATCGACCGCGTCGATGGATTGAGCGCCCAACAAGCCTGCAGCGATGGCCAAGATGCCTGAGCCGCAGCCGTAGTCGAGCACGCGGCCGTTGCCCAGCGTGGCTTCTTGCGCGGCCAGCCAACGCAAGCACATGCGGGTGGTCGGGTGGGTGCCGGTGCCGAAGGCCAAACCCGGGTCCAGGTGCATGGCAATGCGCGCCGGCTGCGGCGTGGCGTGCCAGCTGGGCACGATCCAGAAGTCATCGGTGATGGGCACCGGCTGGAACTGGGCCTGGGTGACGCGCACCCAGTCTTGCTCGTCCACTGCTGCCAAGGCCTGCACATGCACATCGCTGGCAAAGGGCTGGGAGAGCAACACCGTGGTGGCCTCGAGCGCGCCAGCTTCACTGTCGAACAGTGCTTTCAGCACCGAACGCTGCCAGCCGGCGCGGGGCGCGGGCATGCCCGGCTCGCCAAACAGGGCGTCCTCGTCTTCGCTGTCGGCATCGGCGTCCTCGACGGTCACCGACAGCGCGCCCAGTTCCATCAAGGCGTCGCTCACCACCTCCACCTGTGCCTGGGGGCACAGCAGCGCCAGTTCGAACAGTGCGGGGCTGCCCATCAGCGCTTGTGCTGGGCCATCCAGCCCTCAAGGTAATGGATGGTGGTGCCGCCTTCGACGAACTTGGCGTCCACCATCAGCTCGCGGTGCAGCGGGATGTTGGTCAGGATGCCCTCGACCACCGTCTCCGACAGCGCGATGCGCATGCGCGCCAGCGCCTGGTCGCGCGTGTCGCCGTGCACGATGATCTTGCCGATCATCGAGTCGTAGTTCGGCGGCACGAAGTAGTTCGTGTAGACGTGCGAATCAACCCGCACGCCGGGGCCGCCGGGGGCGTGCCAACTGGTGATGCGACCCGGGCTGGGGGTGAACTTGACCGGGTCTTCGGCGTTGATGCGGCACTCGATCGCGTGGCCACGCAGCTCGATCTGACGCTGCGTGAACGGCAGCTTCTCGCCAGCGGCGATGCGGATCTGCTGCTGGACGATGTCGATGCCGGTCACCATCTCGGTCACCGGGTGTTCAACCTGCACGCGGGTGTTCATTTCGATGAAATAGAACTCGCCGTTCTCGTACAGGAACTCGAAAGTGCCGGCGCCCCGGTAGCCGATGCGCTTGCAAGCGGCCGCGCAGCGGTCGCCCACCTTCTCGATCAAGCGACGCGGGATGCCTGGTGCCGGCGCCTCTTCGATGATTTTTTGGTGGCGGCGCTGCATGCTGCAGTCGCGCTCACCCAGCCAGACGGCGTTCTTGTGCTGGTCAGCCAGTACCTGGATCTCGATGTGCCTGGGATGCTCCAGGAACTTCTCCATGTAGACCTGCGGATTGCCGAAGGCCGCACCGGCTTCGGCGCGCGTGGTCTGCACGGCGTGGATCAGGGCCGCTTCGGTGTGCACCACCCGCATGCCACGTCCGCCACCGCCGCCGGCGGCCTTGATGATCACCGGATAGCCCACCATGCGGGCGATGCGGATGATCTCTTTCGGGTCCTCAGGCAGGGCACCTTCGCTGCCGGGCACACAAGGCACACCGGCCTTGATCATGGCTTGCTTGGCCGACACCTTGTCACCCATGATGCGGATGGATTCGGCGGTCGGTCCGATGAACACAAAGCCGCTGCTTTGCACCCGTTCAGCGAAGTCGGCGTTCTCGCTCAAAAAGCCATAGCCGGGGTGGATCGCCTCGGCGTCCGTCACCTCGGCGGTCGAGATGATGGCCGGCATGCTCAGGTAGCTCTGCGCCGAAGGTGCGGGCCCGATGCACACCGCTTCGTCCGCCAAGCGAACGTACTTGGCGTCGCGGTCGGCCTCGGAATAGACCACCACCGAGCGGATGTTCATCTCTCGGCAGGCGCGCTGGATCCGGAGGGCAATCTCCCCCCGGTTGGCAATCAGGATCTTCTTAAACATGGTGAGCCCGGGGCTCGATTGCCCACTGTGCTGCGCACAGGGCGCAATGTGCCGAGCCTGAGGCGCGTCCGCGCTGCGCGCGAGCCCCCCGGTTCGCAATCAATATCTTCTTGAACACCCGTGCAACCTCACTCAACGATGAACAAGGGCTGTCCGAACTCGACCGCTTGGCCGTTCTCGCACAAGATCTTGGTCACCGTGCCGGTGGCGTCCGACTCGATCTCGTTCATGATCTTCATCGCTTCGATGATGCACAGCGGCTCACCGGCCTTCACCGCTTGGCCGACCTCGACGAAGGGCTTGGCGTTAGGGCCGGAGGCCCGGTAGAAGGTGCCCACCATGGGCGATTTGACAGTCTGTCCGGTCACCACGGGGGCAGGCTCAACGGCGGGTGCCGGGGCTGCCACGGGCGCCGCTGTGGGCGCTGGGGCTGTGGCCACGGCCTGCGTGGTTTGCACAAAAGGCATCGCCTGCATCATGGGGCCGCCCTTCACGATGCGCACCTTGCCTTCGGCTTCGGTGATTTCCAGTTCGGAGACATTGCTCTCCGACACCAGGTCGATCAGGGTTTTGAGTTTGCGCAGGTCCATGTCAGTGTTCTCCGGTCGCCGCGCCCAACTGGGTCACGGCAAATTGCAGGGCCAGGCTGTAGCCCTGTGCGCCCAGGCCGCACACCACACCCACGGCCAAGTCGGACAGGTAGCTGTGGTGGCGGAAGGCTTCGCGGCGGTGCACATTGCTCAGGTGCACCTCCAGGAAAGGCAGCGCCACGCCGGCCAGTGCGTCGCGCAGCGCCACGCTGGTGTGGGTGTAAGCCGCTGGGTTGATGAGGATGAAGCGGGTGCCGTCGTGGGCGGCCGCGTGGATGCGGTCGATCAGGGCACCCTCGTGGTTACTCTGGAAGCTGGTCAATGGCCAACCAGCAGCCTTGGCTTGCGCCACCATCTGGGAATAGATCTCGGCCAAGGTGGTGCGCCCATAAACCGCCGGCTCGCGACTGCCGAGCAGGTTCAGGTTGGGTCCGTGGAGCACCAGAATGGCCATTTAGAGTGCTGTGCCTACAAAGTGAAGGCGCGGACTTTACGCTTTTTCGTTGCAAATCGGCCTTTTTTTGCCGAAGTTGCGGGTTTCACTCGAGGCGCTGGGCCAGGGCGTTGAGTTCGGCCAGGGTGCTAACGCCCCGATGGCGCCACACGATTTGGCCTTGGGGGTTGATGACCACGGTGAACGGCAGCTGCCCGCCGGAGTTGCCGAATGATCGGCCCAATTCGGCGCCGTTCAAGCCAGCAAGCCCGATTGGGAACGTCAGCGGCGGGGTGAAGCGCTGGAGGAACTGCCTCACCGGGGTGGGGCCGTCTACCGCCAATCCCACCACCACCCAGGCTTGGCGGCCGCGGGTCGCTTGGGCCTGGTGGAACAGGTTCAGGTCGGGCAGCTCCTTGATGCATGGCGCACACCAAGTGGCCCAGAAGTTGATCAGCAACCATCGGCCTTTGAGGTCGGCGAAGGCCAACTCACCGCCGCCGGGTTGGGCGAAGCGGCTGTCCCACAGCAGCTTGGGGGCCGCTTCGGGTTTGGGTTGCGCCAGCGCCGCGCCGCTCGACAAGGCGGTGAGCAAGGCCAGCCGGCGGCTCATGGCGCCGTTGGACCGGGTGGGAGGCGCACGGCGGGGCAGGGGCTCAAGTGGCATCGGGGCTCTCCAGGAGGGCGCGCAGTTCATGACGATCCCCGCGCTCGCGACGACCGCGGGCATCGGGCAACAAGGCGCCGCGGCGGGCGCGGGTGTCCAGCACCGTGGCTAACAGGCCCACTTGCTGGTTCAGGGCGCGGCAGGGCACCAGCAGAGCCAGGGTGTTCAGCGGCTGGCCACGCTCGTCGCGCTCGTTGGCGCCCGGCTCCGGGTTGTGGCCGGCGTTGAGCAGGGCGATCTCGGGCGCCTTGGCGTCGTCGCTGTACAGCAGCAGGTGGATGTCAGAGAAATGGTTGGCCGTGCCGCGCCACACCGCCCCCGACACCAGCGGGTCGAAAGCAGCCAGTTGGTCCATCCAGCTGAGCGCCGTCTCGCGCAGCGCCCGCAGCTCGGCCGGCTGGGTGTCGGCCTGGAACAGCTCCAGGTGCTCTCGCAAGGCGTCTTCCACCGCGTCGTTGTTGGGCAGGGCGGTGCGCGGTGGCAGCCCCAAGTCGCGCAAAGCGCGGCGCTTGGCGGCACCCCAAGACAGGCCTTCATCGGCTATCAGTCTGGCCGTGGCGATAGCGAGCTCCAGTTGGGCGTCGGTCATGGCAACACCACGTCGCGCATGCGGGCCTGGATGGTGGCGCTGCGCCCCAGCAGGTAGGCGGAGGCCGGGTTCCTTTCGAAGCGCTTGGGCGCGGGCAGCATCACGGCCAAGCGTGCGGCTTGCGCGGCTCCAAGTCGGGCGGCGTCGGTGCGGAAGTAGTGCTGTGCCGCCGCTTGGGCGCCGAACACGCCTTCGCCCCATTCGACGTGGTTCAGGTACAGCTCCAGCAGCCGCTGCTTGCTGAGCAGCGCCTCCAGGGTCAGGGTGATGAAAGCTTCTTGAGCCTTGCGGGGCAGGGTGCGTTCGCCACTCAAGAACAGGTTCTTGGCCAGCTGCTGGGTCAGGGTGGAGCCGCCCACCACCTTGGGTGGTCGCTTGGCCTTGCGTGCCTCGGCGCGGGCTTCGGCGCGCTGGTTCTTGTTCCACGCCGATTCGACGGCTTCCCAGTCGATGCCGGCGTGTTCGACGAAGCTGCCGTCTTCGCTGGCAATCACGGCGCGTGGCAGGTTGGCTGAGATGCGCGACATCGGCACCCATTCTTGCGACCAAGCCAGCCGGCCCTCGGCGCGCAGGATGCGAACGGCCTCGCTGCGCTGGAAGGTGGTGGAGGCAGGGTCCACCACGTTCATCAGTGCAATGCGCGCCACGAAGTACAGCTGCAGGCTGAGCAGGGCCAGGATGAGCAGGCCTGCCAACCGCAGCAGGATGCGCCAGATCCTCATGGGTCCAGCTCCGCGCGCAGAGCGGCCAGCACCGGAGCGGGATCTGGGCGCTGGCCCAGCCAGAGCTGGAAGGCTTCGGCTGCTTGGGCCACCAGCATGCCCAAGCCATCGCGGATGCGGGCGCCTTGCGCCTGGGCCCACTGCAAGAAAGGCTGGGCGGCCGGGCCGTACACCATGTCCAGTGCCCAGGCGCCGTGGGCGAGCAGATCCAAGGGCAGGTGCAGCGCTTGGCCTCCCAGGGCAGCGCTGGTGCCGTTGATGACCCCATCAAAGCGGGTGCCCGCCGTTTCCAGCTGTGCCATCACTGTGAGTTGCACACCGCATTGGCGGGCCAGCCGGGCATGGCGGGCTACCAGGGCGTGTGCTTTGTCGGCGCTGCGGTTGTAGAGCGCGATGCGCTGTGGCCGCGCTTCGAGCAGGGGCCCCAGGCAGCCGGCGCTGGCGCCGCCTGCGCCCAGGAGCAGCAAGCTGGCGCCGCCCACGGCGTGGCCGGCTTGCCGCAGATCGGCCACGAGGCCCAAGCCATCGGTGTTGTCAGCCCACACCCGGTCGCCGTCAAACCCCAGGGTATTGGCCGCACCAGCCAACTGGGCGCGCGGGCTGGCCTCTGTGGCCAGGCCCAAGGCCTCGGTTTTGAACGGCAGCGTGACGTTACAACCCGCAAAGCCGCGGCTGCGCAGATCCGCCACGGTGGCAGCAAACCCATCGAGCGGGGCCAACACGGCTTGGTAGTCGACGACCAAGCCCAGGGACTGCGCAAAGGCGGCGTGGATGCGCGGTGAGCGGCTGTGGGCGATGGGGTGGCCGATGACGGCCAGTTGTGTGGGTGTGGGCCTCATGGCGCGGGTTCTTGCAGTTGGGCTTGCACCCCGTGGTCGCGGTCGAAGGTGAAGCGGGCGCTCAAGGTGAGCACCTCGGCTTCCTTGAGCATGGCGGCGCTGAAGTGGCCAAAGGGGCTGGCGGCTTGCACGATGGCAGCAGCCCGCTTGTCGAGCAGGGGGTTGCCGCTGGGCGAGACCACTTCGGTGCCCATCACGCGGCCAGCCGCGTCGAGCGTGATGGTCATGGTCAGCGCGCCGTAGAGCTTGCGGCCGCCATGGCTGGGGAAGTCGCGCGTGCCCCGTTGCTCGATCCGGCGGCGCACTTGGTCGTAATACAGCGCATAAACCACCTCCTGCGTCGCAGGGCTGACGAAGCGCTGGCGCGGGCCGGCGCTGTTCTCGTTCACACGCCGCTCGATCTGGGCCAGTTGCTCCAGCAGCAGGCGGCGGCGCTCGGCTTGTTCGCGGCCTTCGGCCGTTGCGGCCTCGCGCTGAGGGTTGGGTTCGGGCAGCCGGGCCAGCTCGCGCCGCACTTGGGTCAGCAGCGCTTGGCTCTCCTGCACCAAGGCTTGCACCGCGCGTTGTTGGAGGTCAGGGGAATCGCCCAGCTCCAGGCCCGGTGTCGGCGGTAGTGGGCTGAGGGCACGTTCGTCGGGGGCGCCGTCGCCGCCACCCGCGAGATTGGCCTGGGCCAGGGCTTTGGGCTTGTCGGCTGCCCGTGGGCCTTGGGCATTGACCAAGATCACGTCCAGCCGGTCCTCGAGCCAAACGCGGGGTGCACTGCCAGGGGTTGCCAGTTGCACGAACAGCAACAACAGGTGCAGGGCCAGCGATGCCGCGATGGCGACCTGGAGCGGCGTGCGCGGTGCGCGAGGCAGCGGTGCGGCCGGCGCGCGCACCGCGGGATGTTGGGCCACGGTGGAGCGGAAGCCGTCTTGCGACTCCGGCAGCATTTCGGTGTGGGCCCAGGGCTTGGCCATCAGTGCTGGCTTGCGGTGGGTTGGTGGGGCATGCCCGGAGCGCTCAGGGTGCTGCGGGCGCCGTCACGGCACCGGGCTCGGCTTCGCTGAGGTCGACCGCCACGGTGACCGGTGCGGCAGCGGCAGCGGCTTCGTCGTCGTCCTCGCTGCCGTCATCGGTTGCTGCCGAGGCGGCCGTGGGCGCGCTCAAGCGTTCTTCCAGGCGGGCGTGCAGCTCCAGCGTCATCAAGTCCATGCCGGTGATCTGTACCCGTACGGCCTCGCCGCGGCCCAGTGGCTCGCAGCCCGCGGCTTTGAACACCAGGGGCAGGTCGTCGGCGCGCACCAGGCCGTCGCGCATCACGCTGGCGGTGAGCGCGGTGGTGCCGGTTTGCTGCAGGTGGCGCAGGCACCAATAACGCTCGATCTGCTGCTGGAAGCCGTTGTAGGCGGTGTAGGCCGCATCAAAGCTGCTGAGCACGGCGAACAACTCGGCATCGCGTGGCTTGAATGGTGCGACCAGCGCAGCGGTGCGGCCGTGGCGGATGGCGGCGATCAGCTGCCATTGGTTGACCAAGTCGACATACCGGCGCAGCGGTGAGGTGCTCCAGGCGTACGCCGCCACGCCCATGCCGGCGTGGGGCAGCGGCTTCACACCCATGCGCACCTTGATGCCTGGCGCCATGCTCGCTTGGCTGCGGTACAGCCCCGGCACGCCCAGCTCACCCAACCAAGCGCCCCAGGTGCTGTTGGCCAAGATCATGGCCTCGGCCACGATCAGGTCCAGCGCCGTGCCACGCGCGCGCACGCTGATGTGCACGGTTTCCTCACCCGTGGGCGGGCTGTCGCGGTCGCCCTCCAGCTTGAAGCTGTAGTCGGGCCGGTTGAAGTTTTCCGGCTTGCCGCGCACCTGCTCGCGCCCGGCTTTCAGGTGCAGTGCCAGGCGGTGGGCAAAGGCGAGTTCGTTGGCAAAGGGGTAGTCGGCCGGTGCTTCGCCACGCAGGCTGGCTTCGGTCACGGTCCCGTCCAGCTTGTCATGGCGCAGGTTGGCGGCAATCGGCACCTGTTCCAGCCGGCTTTCAGTGCCGACGATGGCCAGCGTGGCTTCGTCCAGCGTCACGTACAGGCTCACGGCCGGGCAGGCGCGGCCTTCCACCAGGGTGTAGCGCTGCACCACGCTGTCGGGCAGCATGGTGATCTTCCAGCCCGGCATGTAGACGGTGGAGAGGCGGCTGCGTGCCACTTGGTCGAGCGCCGAACCCGGTTCGATCGCCAAGCCAGGCGCGGCGATGTGCACGCCGAAGGTCACCGTGCCTGTGCCCAAGCCTTGCACCGACAGCGCGTCGTCAATCTCGGTCGTGCTGCTGTCGTCAATCGAAAACGCTTGCACCGAGGCCATCGGCAGGGCGTCGATGCTGGGTGCCTCCAGCGCCGGGAAGCCCGTGCCCTTGGGGAACTGCTCGAACAAAAAGCGCTGCCAGTGGAAGGCGTAGGGATTGGCAATGGCGCCCGCCTGGGCCAGCAAATCCAGAGGCGCGCGCTTGGTTTGCAAGGCGGCTTGCACCAAGGCTTTGTATTCAGGGCCGTTCTTGTCCGGCTTGAACAGCAGCTTGTAAATCTGCTCCTGCAGCGCTTCGGGGCAGCGCCCTGCACCGAGCTCGGCGGCCCAATGCTGGATTTGCTCAGCCTGCAGACGCTTTTTCTCGATGCCCGCCAGGGCGGCTTGCACCTGCTCCTGTGGTGCCTTCTTGAACAGCCCACCCTTGCCAGCGCGGCGGAAGTAGTGCGGTGCCGCACTCAAGGCTTGCCAGCAGGCCAGCTGCTCGGCAGCACTGGCTTTGGCGCTGAAGTAATCGCGCGCCAGATCACCGAAGCTGAATTCACCCTCGGGGGCGAACTCCCAGGCCAAGTCGAGGTCAAAGTCTGCCCCGAGTGCCTGCGCTTGCGACAGCAAACTGGCAGGGTCGGGCTTGTCGAACTTCATCAACAGTTGCGCGGCCTTCACCTTCACGCGCTTGCCACTGTCGAGTTCCAGTTGCAGCGTCGCGTCGGCTTCGGAAAGGATGCGGCCGCCGGTGGCTTTGCCGCTGTCGTCGAATAGCCCAAACATGGGGCGGGATTGTGGCGGCTGGCCCGAACTGATCGTTGGCGGGGTGATTCGGTGCCCCCTGACAACAGCCGCGCTTGATTTGCAGAAATTGATGGCGCCAGTGTGGGCATAAGCGACTACTATCAGCGGCTTGCCGTGTTGTGCTCACTACCGCGGCGCAGTGCAGATGGTCAACGCCCTTGTGTTGAACCTCTGTCACCTCCGCGACCGCCAAGCGGTCATCCGTAGTCGTCAGCCCCAAGCTGCGAGCCCCTCACGGCCGGTGTGCCTTCAAAGCCGGCCCGCGCGTACCGCGCCCAACCCGCCGCCTTTGGCAGACCCTTCCCCCCAGGCCCGGCCACAGCGCCGCCGGCCTCGCTTGATGAATCCCCTGTTTCCTGAACCTTCTTACGCCGTGGGCAAGTACCTGGTGTCGCCGCTGATCCAGCAGGCGGCCGACGGCCGTTTTGCCAGCGCGGTGTCCATCCGCAGCGGCGCTGGCCGTGGCACGCACGACCGCGTGTTCCGCTTGGCCCCGCAGTTCGCTACCCGCGAGGGCGCTGTGCGCCACGCCGCTGAACACGCGGCACGCTGGCTGAGCGAGCGCCTCAGTCCCATTCCCACCGTTTGAAGAGCCCCGATGTCTAAACAAGATCTGATCGAGATGAACGGCAAGGTAGACGAAGTGCTGCCTGATTCCCGCTTTCGAGTCAGCCTCACCAATGGCCACCAACTGGTGGCTTACATCTCCGGAAAGATGCGCAAGCACCGCATTCGCATCTTGGCCGGTGACAACGTGGTGCTGGAGCTGTCGCCCTACGACCTCGACAAGGGCCGCATCACCTTCCGTCACATTGAGTCCAAGGCGCCCGGAGCCCCCCGCCCCGGTGGCAGCCGTCCCCCAACTCGGCGTTGATTGCAGCGGCAGTCACCCGTTTTCGTTTTCCCCCCGCTGAATTGGCAGAAGAAAGGCCAACACACCATGACCCAGAAGCTTTACGTCGGTAACCTCACCTATGCCATGCGCGATGACGACCTGCGCAACCTGTTCGCCGAGTTCGGCGACGTGATGTCGGCCAAGGTGATGATGGACCGCGACACCGGCCGCTCCAAGGGCTTCGGCTTCGTGGAAATGGGCGGCGCTGATGCCGCTCAAGCGGCCATCCGTGGCCTGCACGACAAGTCGGTCGACGGCCGCGCGATGGTCGTGAACGAAGCCCGTCCTCGCGAAGAGCGTCCCGCCTTTGGCGGCGGCGGCAACCGCCGCTACTGATCAGCCCCAGCGCTGATCGACCTCGAAAGGGCGCCCTCGGGCGCCCTTTTTCATGGGCCTTGCGGGTATGCGGGCCCACGCCAGGGCCTGTGCCGGTCGGATACTGGTCGGCTGTGTCTGACCCGTGAGCCTTGCCATGCTGCGTGCTGCCCTGCTGAGCCTCTCTGTTTGTTCGCTTGCTGTCTGCGGGTCGGCCGCCCACGCGCAGGCTGGCTACCCGGCCACGCCGGTTCAGCCCGTGGTGGACACCTACCACGGCACGGCCGTGACCGATCCCTACCGCTGGATGGAGGACATGAAGTCCAGCGCCTTCCAGCAGTGGCTGAAGGCCCAGGCTGACTTCACGCGCGCCGGCTTGGCCACCTTGCCGGGCCGCGCGGCGCTGCGCCAGCGCTTGGGGCAGCTGGCCGATGCGGGCGTGACCACTGGCGGATATGTGGTGATGGGGCAGTCGGTGGTGTACCTGAAGCGCGAACCGGGCCAGAACCAGCGCCGGCTGTGGATCCGCGAAGGCCTCGATGGCCCCGCGCGCCAGTTGCTGGACCCCCTCAAGGTGCCGGGCAAGCCGGGCAAGCACAGCATCGATTGGTACAGCCCCTCGCCCGACGGCCGGCACATTGCCTTGGGCTTGAGCGAAGGCGGCAGCGAGGACAGCACGCTGGTGGTGCTGAAGCTGGCCGATGGCACGCTGGGTCCCGAGCGCATCGCGCATGCCGGCTTGAACGAGAACGGCGTGGCTTGGCTGCCCGATGGCAGCGGCTTCTTTTTCAATCGCCACCCTGAAGACGAGCGCTACAACCAGAGCGCGGTGTTCTTGCACCGCCTGGGCCAGGGCGTGAGCCGCCGCGTGTTTGGCTGGGGCATGCCGCGTCACAAGTTCGACAAGCCCGACCTGCCTTACGTGCGGGTGAGCAAAGGCTCCCGTTGGGTTATGGCCGAGGTGCTGCACGGCGACGCTCGCGAACGCAGCTACTTTGTGGCGCCCTTGGCCGAGGTGCTCAAGCGCGCCGACCGCGCAGTGTGGCGCCGTGTGGTGGGGCCGGCAGACAAGGTGTCGCAGGCGCTGCTGGACGGCGATCGCCTCATCACCCTGAGCCACAAGGACGACCCGCGCCGCGCCGTGCTGGCCCGCCCCATCGTCAGCGGCAAGCCCAGCGTGCTGCTGGCGCCCTCGGCCCAGGTGCTGATGCAGGTGGACAAAGGGGAGGGCGAATTGGTGGTGCGCAGCTTGGATGCGGGCGTCAGTCGGCTGACGCGCTTGCCCCTACGGGGCGGCCCCGCCACACGCCTAGAGCTGCCCTTTGACGGCACCGTGCGCGAGATGGAGAGCCTGCCCGGCGGTGAATGGCTGGTGCGCATGGAGGGGTGGACGCAGCCGGCGCAAACCTTCGTGCTCAAGGCCGGCGCTGCACCGCGCGCGGTACCCCTGCAGCCCGCCAGCACGCTGGACACCCGCGGCTTGGTCGCCGAGCGCCTGATGGCCACCAGCGCCGATGGCACGCAAGTGCCTCTGTCGGTGGTCAGTCGCACCGGCGATGGGGCTGGTGCGAACCTGCCTCGCCCCACCATCTTGAATGGCTACGGCGCCTATGGCATCACCCAAGAGCCTCGCTTCTCGGCCCAGCGCTTGGCTTGGTTCGAGCAGGGCGGCCGCTTTGCCGTGTGCCATGTGCGCGGCGGCGGTGAGTTGGGTGAGGCCTGGCACAAGGGCGCCCACATCGTGAACAAGCAAAACACCGTGAGCGACATGGTGGCTTGTGCCAAGACCCTGATCGACAAGGGCTACACCAGCCCGCAGTTGCTGGCCGGCACCGGCGGCAGCGCCGGCGGCATCACCATTGGCGGGGCCATCAACCAAGCGCCGCAGCTGTTTGCCGCCGCGCAGCACGCGGTGGGCGTGAGCGACATGCTGCGCATGGAGCTGACCCCCAACGGCCCGCCCAACATCGCGGAGTTCGGCACCGTCACCAACCCGCAGCACTTCAAGGCGATGTTCGCGATCAGCCCCTTCCACAACATCAAGGACGGGCAGGCCTACCCGGCGGTGATCGTCACCACCGGCGCCAACGATCCGCGCGTGGACGCCTGGATGCCCGCCAAGTACGCCGCCCGCCTGCAAGCCGCCACCAGCGGCCGCGCCGGCGCCAAGCCGGTGTGGTTGCGGGTGGATTACGAAGCGGGCCACGGCATGGGCAGCAGCGTGTCGTCGCAGCTCGATGAAGCTGCCGATGTCTGGAGCTTCTTCCTGTGGCAGTTCGGCCACCCGGCCTACCAGCCCGTGCCCGCCAACCCGTCGCCTGCTGCCAAGTGAAGCCCGAAGATATCGATCTGACCCAAGGCCCGCGCGCCAACGCCTACGCCTTCTACCGCAGCGCCC
>CAZAIR010000018.1:0-2342 GCA_964485225.1 uncultured Burkholderiaceae bacterium | reverse complement strand
ATCGATCTGACCCAAGGCCCGCGCGCCAACGCCTACGCCTTCTACCGCAGCGCCCACCTGCCCCGCTGGAGCCTGAGCACGCGCGTGGATGTGGCGCCGCTGCTGCACGCGCTGCCGGCTTGGCGCGAGGAGCTCCCAGGCCTTACGGCCTTTGTGGCCTACCACCATGCCGTGCTGTTGGCGGCCAATGGTGTGCCGGCCCTGCGCCAGCGGCTGGTGCCAGGTGGCGGTGCGGTCGAGTGGCCCCAAGTGGATGCCACCCCCACCGTGCTGCGCCCCGACGACAGCTTTGCTGTGGCGCGCTTGCCCTTTGCCAAGCGGCTGCGCGACTTTGCCGGCCCGGCCCTGGCCGCCATTGCTGCCGCGCAAGTGCCTGGTGGCGATTGGGGCATCGCCCCTGAGCCGGTGGGCGAGCTGCACATGACCACCTTGCCGCTGGTGCACTTCACGCACTTCAGCCATGCGCGCAAGGCCAGCCCGGCGGAAGACGATGGCACGCCGGCGATGGCCTTGGGCGCCTTTCAGTGGGAGGGCCAGCGCTGCTGGATGCCGCTCAACGTTGAGGTGCACCACGCTTTGGCCGACGGCCTTCACGTGGGGCGGTTTGTGCAAGCTTTGCAGGCCCTGCTGGCCGAGCCGGCTGGGCTCTTCTAGGCCTCAGATCTGCACCCGGGTGCCCACCTCCACCACGGCGTTGTCGGGCAACCGGAAGTGCCCGGCCACGCCGCTGGCATGCCGGCTCATCACGGCGAACAAGCGCTCGCGCCACTGGGCCATGCCGGTGCCAGCTGAGGGCACCACGGTTTCCCGGCTCAGGAAGTAGCTGCTCTCGAACACCGGCACCTGCAGCTTGGGCGCCTCGGCCAGCGCCTTGGGCACGTCGGGTGTCTCCATGAAGCCGAAGTGCAGGTGAACGCGGCTGAACCATGGGTTCAGCACCTCCACCGTGCAACGTTCGGCCTCGGGCACCACGGGGCGGCTTTCGGTGAGCACCGTGACGATCAGGTTACGCTCGTGCACCGTTTGGTTGTGCTTGAGGTTGTGCAGCAAAGCCTGTGGCACCAGCCGGGGGTTGGCCACCGGGTAGATGGCCACGCGCTGGCAGCGGTGCATGTCGGCCGGGTGCAAGCTTTGCAGGAAGGGCTCCAGCTCCAGCCCCTCGGCCAACAGGCTGTCCATCATCAGCTCGCGGCCCCGGAACCAGGTGCTCATCAAGGTGAACATCACAACGCCAGCAGCCAGTGGCATCCAGCCACCGTCAAAGAACTTCATCGCGCAGCCGGCCACCAGCAGCAGGTCCAGCGCCACGAAAAAGGTGGTGGCGCCCACGGCTTGCCAGCGCGGCAGGCGCCAAGCGTTGTAGACCACGAAAAAGGTCAACACCGTGGTGATCAGCATCGTCATCGTCACGGCAATGCCGTAGGCACTGGCCAAAGCGCCGCTGCTGCGGGCCAACAGCACGGCGCCCACCACGCCCACCAGCAACAGGGTGTTCACGGCCGGCATGTAGATTTGCCCGGAGGTGGCGGCCGAGGTGTGGCGCACCTGCATGCGCGGCAGGAAGCCCAGTGCCATGGCCTGCTTGGTCATGGAGTAAGCGCCGGAGATCACCGCCTGCGAAGCAATGATGGCCGCCAACGTGGCCAGCACCAGCGCAGGGACCAGCCAGGCTTGTGAAAACAGGTGGAAGAAGGGGTTCTCAAGCGCTGCGGGGTCGCGCATCAGCAGTGCGCCTTGGCCCATGTAGTTCAGCGCCAGGCCGGGCAGCACCAGGCCGGTCCAGGCCAGTTGGATGGGCTTGCGTCCGAAGTGGCCGAGGTCGGCGTACAAGGCCTCGGCACCCGTTAGTGCCAACACGATGGCGCCCACGGTGATCAGCACGGCAGGACCGCGATCCCACAAGAAGGCCAGGCCCTCCAGCGGGTTCAAGGCCTGGAGGATGGCCGGTTCCTTGGCGATTTGCACCACACCGCTGGCGCCCAGGAGCAGGAACCAAGCGACCACGATCGGCCCGAACCAACGCCCCATGGCCTCGGTGCCAAAGCGTTGCACCACAAACAGCGCCACCAAGATCACCAGCGCCGCCGGCACGATGTACGGTTTGAGGGTGGGGGTCAGCACCTCCAGCCCCTCCATCGCACCCAGCACCGAGATGGCGGGCGTGATGACGCTGTCGCCGTAAAACAGCGTGGCCCCGAACACCCCCAGCAGCAGCAGCGCTCGGCGCAGCACGGGCTGGCCCGACAAGGCACCGCTGGCCAGGGCGGTCAACGCCAGCACGCCGCCTTCGCCGCGGTTGTCGGCGCGCAAGATCAGCAGCACGTACTTCAGCGTCACCACCA
>CAZAIR010000017.1:13098-19775 GCA_964485225.1 uncultured Burkholderiaceae bacterium | reverse complement strand
AAGGCGGCGCAATCCCTGCGCCGCACTCAAACCACCCCCCATTAGCCCCCCACCAACAAAGCCACCCCCCATCCCCCCAGAATCCGCCCCGCCACCCCTTAACCCTCAAGCAACGCCATGTTCTATACCGTCCTCAAAGCCATCCACGTCCTCTCCATCGTCCTGTGGGTGGGCGGCATGGCCTTCGTGCAGCTCTTCCTGCGGCCCAGCGTGGCTGCGTTGCCCGCGCCAGAGCGCCTGACTTTGATGCACGCGGCGCTCGGGCGCTTCTTCAATGCCGTGGCTTGGGCTGCCGGCTTGAGCTTGATCACCGGGGTTTGGATGATCGGCCGCGTGGCCAAGCAAACCGTGCAAAGCGGCGGCCAGTTCAGCATGCCGCTGACCTGGACCGTGATGGCTGTGCTGGGCGTGGCCATGGTGCTGTTGTTCGGTCACATCCGCATGGCCTTGTTCCCCAAGCTCCGCCGCGCGGTGGCAGCGCAAGACTGGGCCGCCGGCGGTGCAGCCCTCGAGAAGATCCGCACTTGGGTGCTGGTGAACCTGGTGCTGGGCGTGGGCATCACCGCGATCGCGGTGAGCCGGGTGCTGGGCTGAACGGTTCTGCTCACCAGGGAATCCCCGGTCGGCCCGGCAGCAGCCAAACGACACAATGAAAGACGGCCCATGTGGGCCGTTTTTTTTTGGGAGTTCATTCAATGACAACGATGTGGAACGGCGTGTTGCGCCGTTTGGTCTGGTGCGGCGCCTTGCTCGCTGCCCTGGGCCTGACCGGCTGCAGCACGATGTACGTGGACGCCGCCACTCCCGAAGTGCCCGCCAGCGAGTTCAAGCGGCCCGACCCCGTGCGACCGGTGCAGGCGGTGTTCGAGTTCCAAACCAAGGGCGTGGCCAATGCCACCGCCACCGCTTATCTGAAAGAGCGTGTGTTGGCCCAGCTGCGCAGCAGCGGCCTGTTCAGCACTGTTAGCGAGCAACCCGCTGAAGGCGGCGCGCTGCTGTCGGTCACCCTGAACAACGTGCCGATGTCCGATGACGCTTTCACCAAGGGCTTCGTCACCGGCCTGACCTTTGGCCTCGCGGGCTCCAAGGTCACCGATGGCTATGTCTGCCAGGTCAGCTACAGCCGCGAAGCGGGTACTGCACCCATCGTCAAGCAGGCGCGCCACGCCATCCACACCACCCTCGGTGCTTCAGCCGCGCCGGGCAACGCCGTCAAGGCCGACAGCCCCGACGCCGCCGTCACCTTGATGACGCGCCAAGTCATCAGCCAAGCGCTGCGTGACCTGGCCGCTGATGCCGCCTTCCCTTGAACTTCAAACCGCTACACACCATGCAACACCCCTCCCTCGCCGCCAGCCGCTTCGGCGCCATCGCCGCCGCCCTGCTGTGCCTGAGCCTCACGGCCTGCGTCACCGTCAAGCTGCCACCTGCCACCGCCAGCGCTGACAACGTTCAGAAACTGCGCGCCGCGCCCCTGGCCCCCGCCGCCGCCGGCACCTTCGCCCTGGCCGCCGGCAAGCCGGCCGACATGGACACCCGCGTGGGCGGCCTGCGCGGCTCCAGCCTGGAGCCCAGCAACGGCAGCTTCGCCCGCCACCTGCGCGACACCCTGGTGGCTGAATTGGTCGCCGCCGGCCTGCACGACGAGAAGTCCGCCATCCGCATCGACGCCGAACTGACCGAAAGCGCGCTCGATGCCGCCATCGGCACCGGCACCGGCAGCCTGGGCGCTCGCTTCACCGTCACCCGCGCTGGCAAGCAGGTCTACAGCAAGACCTTGCGCGTGCAGCAAAGCTGGGAGTCGTCCTTTGTCGGCGCCGTGGCGTTGCCCGAGGCGATCAACCGCTACGGCAGCTTTCACAAGCTGTTGATTGGACAGCTGTTTGACGACGCGGAGTTCCGCGCCGCTTTGGCCAAGTGATTGAGCGGGGCCTGTTGTCGCCGGTGTGCGATCAGGCCCCGGCTTCGCTCCAAAGTGCCGACGAGTCGGCCCAACCTCGATTTAGAAGAATGCGTTTTCCTAGCGTTCCCGCCGCCGCCATCGCCCTCGCACTGTGCCCCTCCGTCTGGGCACAAGAAGCCCCTGCAGTGCCAACCCCTGCCGCCAGCGCGCCAGCCGCGCAGCCCGTGGCCAAGGTCCGGTCCGTTTCTGTCCGACCTGCCGACGAGGCTTACCCAGAGGCCCTGCACAGCAAGGGTGTGCAGGGCGTGGTGGAGGTGCTGGCCACCTTGGGCTCGGACGGCAAGCCGACCGAGGTGTCGGTGGCCAGCGGTTCGCGCTCCTCAGCGCTCGATGCCGCAGGGCTGGCGCTGGTGAAGGGGCTGCAGTTTGGCGTCAAGGCGCCGGCCGAGGGCGCCAGTTCGCCGGCGCTTCCGAATGCCCTCCGCGTGCTGGTGCCGGTGGCATTCCTCCGAGACTCTTTGGGCACCTTGGGCAAGAAGACTTGCGCCGAGTTTGTGGTGGACGTCGACTACCACCGCGCGACGTTTCCAGAGCAACAGGTCGCCGACATGAGCGTCATCCAGATGACCACCGGCGCCATGGTGATGGGCGGCTTTCAGCGCACAGGCCCGGACCAGATGGTGGCCCTGGCCAAGAAGGCGAAGGCCGCGGGCCGCGACATCGCCGGGGCTTGCGCCGCGGCGCCAGAGCGCTTGTTCCTCCAGCAGTTCAAGGAACTGATGGAGAAGAGCCCGGTCTAGGGCCGCCGTTCTGCAGCGGTGGTGGTGCGCAGCCGTCCGCCTTCACCCGTCAACACCATGGCTTCGCACCCGCGCCAGCAGCCGCGCCTCCGCCGGATGCCCCGCCGCGTCGATCGCCCGCTGCCACCACCCATCGGCCTCCGCTTCCCGTCTTTGGCGCACCAACGCCCGAGCCAACGCCGCGCAGGCGTGGGTCTGCAAGGCCTCGGGCACGGTGGGCAGCAGGGCGCGCAGCGCGCGCTCGGCTTCGGCGGGCTCACCCGCTTCGGCCAGGGCGATCGCGTGGCCCAGGCGGGGGGCGTGGCTGGGGTCGTGGGCCAGCAGCAGTTCGTAGTAGCGAACGATGGCCGGCCAGTTGGTGGCCTCTGGGCTCGCGGCCAGGGCGTGCTCGGCGGCGATGCCGGCTTGCAGGTGCCAGCGGGTGAGTTGCTGGCCGCGTTGCGAGGCCTTGAGGTGCGCAAGGCCCAGGCGGATCAGGCCCGCGTCCCAGCGCTCGCGCGGTTGGCCGTGCAGGGGCACGAGCTCGCCGGTGTCGTCGATGCGGCCGGTGAGCCGCGCGCCGTGCAGCAGCAGCAGGGCGGCCAAAGCGTCGGCCTCTGGCGCGGCGGTGGCTGGGTGGGCCGCCAGCGCGCGGGCCAGGCGGATGGCCTCCCAGCACAGCGCGAGCGGGTCGTCACCCTGCGGCGTGTGGCCTTGGCGTCCGGCCGCAACCTGGCCGTGATGGAACACCAGCGCCAGCGTGCTGAGCACGGCCTCGCGCCGTGGCGGCAGCTCGGCCCCACCGGGCACGCTCAGCGCGTGACCCGCCAGCGTGACGCGGGCGCGGGCCAAGCGTTGGGCCAGCGCGGCTTCGGTGCTGAACAGTAGCGGGGCGATGGCCGCCAGCTCCAGCCCCAGCAGGCTGCGCAGCGCCAGCGCCACCTGCGTGGCGGCTGGCAAAGCGGGGTGGCTGGCGGCGAACAGCAGCGCCAGCTCGTCGTCGTTCAGCTCACCAGCCAAGCGGCTTTCTGAAACCGGCGGCGCGGCCAGGGCTTCGGGCTCGGCGTCGTCGGGCAGGTCGGTGTGCGGGCGGGTGTGGCGTAGCTCGTCGATGGCCAGGCGCTGCGCCACGCGGTACAGCCACGCGGCGGGGCGCTCGGGCACGCCGTCGCGCGGCCAGCGCTCCAGCGCGCGCAGGGTGGCGGCTTGCACCGCGTCTTCGGCCAGGGCGAGGTGACCCAGGCCGAGCTGGCGCGCCAGCAACGCCACGGCGCGGCGGCGCTCGCGCGTGAGCAGCGCGGCCAGCTCCGGCGTCACAGGGCTCAGCCCAAAGCTTCGATGGCGCGGATCTCGATCCACTGCCGCCCGCCGAGGTGCGGGCACTCGGCCGCCAGGGCTTCGGCCGCTGCCAGGTCGGACGCTTGCACGATGTAGAAGCCACCGATGAGGTCGTGCGCTTCGGCGTAAGGGCCATCGCTGACCAGCACCTTCTCACCCTGGCGGCGCAGGTGGCGGCCGCCGTCGTCGGTGAGCTTTTCGCCGCCCACCAGCTGGCCGGCCGCGGCCAGGCGCTCGGCCCAGGCCCGGTGGGCGGCGTAGATTTCGTGCATCTCGGCAGCGCTCAGCGCGATCGAGTCGGCGGGGGTCTCGTGCAGCATCAAGAGGAAATTCGGCATGACAGGCTCCTTGGGGTTAGGCGCTCACGGGATTGTGGGCACGCAGGCATGACGGATGGCCGGGCGCCGGCATGACGGTGGACCGTCACATTTCAGTTGCAGCCCCAGGTTCTGTAGCTGAACCCACCGTCACGCCCATCACCGTGCACTTGAGCGGCCAAGCGCCACGCATCGGCGGCGTGCGTCGCCACCCTGCCGCCGATCGGCGACTGCCTGCGCGACTTCTTTGATTCCCTGGCTCAGTTCCAAGTGACGTCGAGCGTCACGTCGACGCTCTCGGCCAATTCCGTGCCACCAGCTGGCCTGAGGAACAAGCGAGCGGTGTGCCGACCCGGCTGCAAAGCTGGAGGCCCCATGTGTGCAGCCAGAGGTGTTCACAAGCAGCTTCACCGGCCCAAACTGCGGGGTCAATCCACCCTCATCGTCGAACGTGCTCGCAGACGCCCATGAGCAGCTGGGGGTTGTCGCTTGTCCTGTTGCGTCGAAGTACACAACGCGGGACACCTCGTAGCGTTGGGTGTCTGTTGGCAAGAACGTGAGACTGGCCATCGTCTGACCCCGGAACTCGATCACTTTGAGGCTGCCCTCGAATCCGGCGACCGTGAACGAGCTGTAGCTTCCGGACAGGGCCAGGCTGGAGGTCGGCAGAAGCGGTCTGCCGCTGGCCGGCGGCGCCACCACATAGCTCACCGGGATGGATTTGGAGATGTAGCTGCGCTTCCCGCCGGCGGTTGCGTAGCCCGAGACGCTGATGGCTGCGCGGTAGGTACCTGGTCGAACGGCTTGGCCCTGCAAATTAAAAGAAAGGCGGTCAAGCTGGGTCGTCAATCTGATGGGGGCTGTCAATGCGCGTTGGATGCCTGTTGGCTCCAGAAACGCGAGCTGCATGTTCGGAACTTCAGCGCCTTCGGGTAGCGTGATCTTGCCGCTTACAACTGGGCTGAGCTGGGAGAACTCGCTGCTGAGCGCCAGGGCGTCGCCACCTGCCAAACGGAAGCTTTCTCTGACCTGGACGTCATACGGGATGGAGAGCCGTCCTTTGGACAGCGGTGCGTTGCAAGCGGCATCCAGGCAGAGGTTCACGGCCACTGCTCCTCGGTAGCGTCCCGGCCGCCCGTCCAGCTTTGCTGCCCTGAGCGAGATGCTGTTGTTCGCTGTGTTGCCGGAGAAGCTCAAGACCACCTCTGGCGTAAAGATTTGGTCCGGATCCACAACGGCGACATACACGGTTTTGCCGTTCAGCACCGCGATATCGCCAGCCAAATCCACCGTCACATTGATGTCCGAACCGCGTTCGCCGGAGGATTCAAAGAGGTCCAGGACGTATTGCGTCAGGCCCACTTGGTCGGGCGCCCGAGTGATGCGAACGTTCTCGACGTTGACGCGTAGGGCCTCACTTGCCAACGAAGGGGGTGGCGGTGCAACTGGGGGTGTATCGCCACCGCCGCCGCCGCCGCATCCGGCAAGCAGCCCCACCAACATGCCCAGTCCGAGCCAAGCCCGCTTGGCTGCGTTCCTTATCGCCATTCCTGCTCCCTGATTTGAGTTTCTTGAATTGATGCTGCCGGTAGGCGCCTGCCCCGAGCAGCGGGGCGGCATTCTGCATGTGCCGCTTTTGGCTGCTGCTTGACCTCGCCCTTGCATCGTGGATTGGCGCACCGCCCTCCGCTGCTTGGGGTCGGTAAGCTGACCTCTGGCATGGGCGGGTCGGCGCGCGCGCCGACACTCGGGAACGATGGCTCACCTTCCTCGCTTGATCACGCTCTTCCTCGGCTTGTCCACTGGGGCGGGCGTGAGCGCGCAAGCACCCCAGCCGCCCGCCAGCGCGGCCAGTGCGCCCAGCGCGCTCGACAAAGTCGTCGTCACCGGCGGCCCCACGCCCGAGATGCGCCGCCGCGCCAGCACGGCTAGCAAGATCGTCATCGGCCGCGAGGAGCTGATGCGCTATGGCGACGGTGCCTTGGGCGACGTGCTGCGCCGCCTGCCCGGCGTGACCATCGGCGGGCGCCCGGGGCGCGGCGGTGACGTGCGCTTGCGCGGCCTCGGGGGCGGCTTCACGCAGATCCTCATCGACGGCGACCGCGCCCCCGCTGGCTTCTCGGTCGACCAGCTGCCGCCCGAGCAGGTGGAGCGCATCGAGGTGCTGCGCGCCCCCACCGCCGAGACCGGCGCGCGGGCCGTGGCCGGCACCATCAACATCATCTTGCGCGAGCCGCTGGCCCAGCGCAGCCACGAACTGCGCTTGGGCACCAGCCTGGACCACGGCGAGCCGCAATGGGATGCGCACTGGACGCGCAACGGCAAGTTCTGGAACGACGC
>CAZAIR010000017.1:0-12998 GCA_964485225.1 uncultured Burkholderiaceae bacterium | reverse complement strand
TCACCTCGCTGCACATCGCGCCGGTGCTGGCCTTCAACCAAGGCGACACCGACGGCGGCTGGCAGCAAACCGGCGTGAGCCGCTTCGACGCCGCCCGCACCCTGGCCGACAGCCGCAGCAGCACCTGGCGCTTGACCACCACCTTGCAGCACCGCCTGCCGCCCGCCACGCGGCTGGAGGCGCGCGCCTTTGGGGGCCGCAGCAGCAGCAACAGCCACAGCCGGCGCCAAGACAGCTTGGTCGGCATCCCGGCCCGGCTGCAAGACGACCGCACCCGCACCACCGACGACCAACTCACCCTCTCCACCAAGTGGACCGAGCAAACCAGCCGCGAGCACAACTGGGTCAGCGGCGCCGAGGTGGAGTGGGGCCGACGCGACCAGCTGCGCCAAAGCCTGGTGGACGGCCTGCCGCGCCCCGAGTTGGCCGAGTTCGGCGACAACCTGCAAGCGCGCACGCAGCACATCGCCGTGTACACGCAAGACGAATGGAACCCCTCGCCGCAGTGGTCCACCTACCTGGGCCTGCGCTACGAGCAAATCGCCACCGAAGGCGACCCCGGCCGCGGCCCCACCGTGGTGGCCACCCGCAACACCAGCCGCGTGCTCTCGCCCCTGGCCCACGCCCTGTGGAGGCCGACCTGGAGCAAGAGCGACCAGGTCCGGATGAGCCTCACGCGGAGCTACCGCGCGCCCAGCTTGAACGACCTCATCGCCCGGCCCAGCATCAACAACACCTTCCCGCAAGGCCCCAACCCGCAGAACAGCCCGGACTCGGCCGGCAACCCCGAGCTCAAGCCCGAACTGGCCACCGCGCTGGAGATCGGCTGGGAGCGCTTCCTGCCCAGCGGCGGCGTGCTCACCGTCAACGGCTCGGTGCGCGACATCCGCGGCCTCATCCGCCGCCTGCTGGCCCAAGACACCGTGCCCTGGGACGCCAGCCCGCGCTGGGTCAGCCGCCCCCGCAACCTCGACCGCGCCCGCGCCTACGGCCTGGAGCTGGAGGCCAAGGCCCGCATGGACGAGCTGCTGGACGAACCCCCAACATGGCTGCGCCCCCTGCTGCTGCGCGCCAACGTGGCGCTGTTCCACAGCGAGGTGCAAGGCGTGCCCGGCCCCAACAACCGCCTCGACCAGCAACCCAAAGGCACGCTCAACCTGGGCGCCGACTACCGCTTCATCGGCACCAGCGCCAGCGCCGGCTTCAACCTCGGCTTTGTGCCCACTACCCTGGTGCAGCAAACCCCGCTCACCCAGTGGCAACAAAACCGCCGCCGCGTGCTCGACGCCTACCTCAGCTGGGCCCAAGGCCCCGAGCTGACCTGGCGCCTGAGCGCCAGCAACCTGGCCCCGCTCGACACCCTCACCACCACGACCGTGAGCGCCGCGCCCACGGTGACGCAAACCGACAACCGGCAGCGCACCTTCAGCGTGTGGGCCTTGCGGGCGGAGATGCGGTTTTGAGCGTTCGAGCGACCGTTCGACGTTGCCCTGGCGCACCAATCGCCGCCGCCGCTGTGCGCTAACACCGGCAGCGCCGGTCGGCAGCGGCGTGCCGGTGCCCTGGAGGTCGATTTATGGCCGAACTTGCGCCACAGTTGCCCGGTGATCCGTCTCTTCTTCCATCTCATGCTGCTGGGCGCAAGCGCCCTGGCGAGCGCTGCACCGATCTCGCCGCAAGCATTGGCTGCGCTGCGCGCGCAGCCCGTGCGCGTGTGCGATGACGTGAACGAGTGGCCGCCTTACACCTACCGTCAACGGGCGGAAGGCCCGCAGCGGGGCGAGCTCACGGGTTACACGGTGGAGCTGTTGCGCTTGGTGGCCGCACGCCACAGCCTGCAACTGGAGATCGAGCCATTGCCATGGAGCCGGTGCCAGGACGAGGTTCGCCGGGGCGCGCGCTTGCTCATGCTCAACGCCATCCGCACCCCGGACCGTGAGCGGGATTACTGGATCTCCACCGCCATCCATCAAACCCGCTTGATGTACGTGTGGAGCCACAAGCAGCACCCGCAGGGGCTGGGCTGGTCGCGTTTGGCCGACCTGCGCCAGTTGCGCGTGGGCGGCTTGCAGGGCTACCGCTACGGCCAACTCACGGCGAGTGAACAGGCCATGGTGCAGCGTGCACCCAGCTACGCCTCCTTGATGGGCATGCTGGAGCTGGGGCGGGTGGACGCCATGTTGATCAACGAGGGCGTGTGGCGCGGCCTGCAGCTGCTGGGCGATGTGCCGCTGGCCAACAGCCCAGACTTGCGTGCAGCACCGGTGCCTGAGCGCGAGGCCAGCCAATTCTTTGTGATGGCCAGCCGCGCACGTCCCGAAGGGCAGGCGCTGATCGCGTTGATCGACGCCGAGATCGAGCGCTTGGAGCGCGAGGGCCAGCTGGCCCAGCTGCGGGTGCGGTTCAATCTGCCGAAGTGAGGGGGCCGGGGGCCGGCGTTGTGCAGGCCTTTGGTGCACACTGCGCCGCGCCATGCCACCGCGCTCGACGGCGCTTTTACCCCCCCCACCCTCACGCCACGTCGGCGCCTCCTGATGCCTCTGCTCCGCCCCTTGCTCTTGCTGGCCTGCGCTTGCGCTGCGGCCTGGCTTCCTCAACCCGCCCAGGCGACCGACAAGATCGAGAACGCGGTGGTGAAGGTGTTCACCACCATGCGCGGGCCGGATCTGACGCGGCCTTGGAGCAAGGCCGCGCCGCGCGAGGGCACAGGCAGTGGGGTGGTGATCGAGGGGCAGCGCATCCTCACCAACGCGCACGTGGTGATGTACGCCAGCCAGGTGCAGGTGCAAGGCAGCCAGTCGGGCGAGAAAGTGAGCGCCACGGTGGAGGCGATCGCGCCGGGCATCGACTTGGCGGTGCTGAAGCTGGAGGACGAGTCGTTCTTCGATAGCCGGCCCCCGATCAAGCGCGCCACCAAGCTGCCCGCTGTCAAAGACGCGGTGATGGCCTACGGCTTCCCCACCGGCGGCAACAGCTTGGCGATCACCAAGGGCATCGTGTCGCGCATCGAGTTCGTGGGCTACAACTTCCCGACCTCGGGCCTGCGCATCCAGATCGACGCCGCCATCAACCCTGGCAACAGCGGTGGCCCGGCGCTCAGCGGCGACACCATGATCGGCCTGGCCTTTGCCCGGCTGGGCATGGGCGACAACATCGGCTACATCATCCCGAACGAGGAGATCGAGCTGTTCCTGGCCGATGTGGCCGATGGTCGCTATGACGGCAAGCCCGGGTTGTTCATCGGTGCGCAGGCGCTGGAGAACGCCGCGCTGCGCGCCTACCTGAAGGTGCCCAAGGGCGCCACTGGCGTGCTGGTAAGCGAGCCTTCCACCGCGCCGGGCAACCCCTTCAAGCGCTGGGATGTGCTGACCCGCATTGGCGACAAGGCCATCGACAACGAGGGCCTGATCAAGATCCAGGACAACCTGCGCCTGCGCTTCACCTACCTGGTGCAACAGCTGGCGCGGGGCGGCATGGTGCCCATGCAGGTGCTGCGCGAGGGGCGCTTGGTGGACCTGCAGGTGCCCGTGGCCACCGCGCCGGAGTTGTTGATCCCGGCCAGCTTGGTGGGCGAGTACCCGCCCTATTTCATCTACGGCCCGTTGGTGTTCACCACCGCCACCGCCGACCGTTTGAGCAGCCTGGGGATGAGCCCGTCGCAAATGATGGGTTTCTCTCGTTCATCCAGCCCGCTGATCACGCGTTTGATGGACCGGCCGGAGTTCCCCGGCCAGCAGCTGGTGATGGTGACCTCGCCACTGCTGACGCACAAACTGGCGCGCGGCTATGTCAGCCCCTTGTTGCGGGTGTTGCGCGCGGTGAACGACACGCCGGTGCGCAACCTGGCGCACATGGTGGAGCTGCTGCGCGACGCCTCATCGGAGTTCGTGGTGCTGCAGTTTTTTGGCGAAGGCCAAGACACCATCGTGCTGCCGCGTGCTGAAGTGGCCGAGGCCACCGAAGCCATCTTGGCCGACAACGGCATCCGCGCACAGGCCTCGCCCGAGCTGCTGCGGGTATGGAACGCCAAGCCCTGAGCACCTCCGAACACGCCCCTTCTTTTGGAACCTTTTGCCACCATGCTGATCAGCAACCTCGAAACCGCCCCTGGCCACCGCATCACCGCCCATTTGGGCATCGTTCAGGGCAGCACCGTGCGCGCCAAGCACGCCGGCAAAGACATCTTGGCCGGGCTCAAGAACATCGTGGGGGGTGAGCTCAAGGCCTACACCGACTTGATGCAAGAAGCCCGCACCGAGGCCGTGGCCCGCATGACGGCCGAGGCCAAGGCCATTGGCGCCAACGCGGTGCTCAATGTGCGCTTCGTCACCACCAGCATCACCGCCGGGGCGGCTGAAATCTTGGCTTACGGCTCGGCCGTCACCGTGGAGCCGGTTGCGCTGTGAAGCACGATTGGTGGCTTGAAACCCTCAACCTGTGGCTGCCACTGGCGCTGTTGGTGTTGGGCTATGGCGCTGGCCGCTGGCAGGAGAAGCGGCACTACGCCAGCATCCGCCAGCGTGAGCAAGCGCTGCGTCACATCGTGGCGCTGAACACGCGCTACGTGCCCGAGGGCGTTAACGCCAGCGGCGCGCAGCTGGTCAGCGGTGGGGTGGTGATCTCGTCGGATTACTTCAAGACCTTCGTGGCCGGCTTCCGCGCCTTTTTTGGCGGCAACTTCCGCGGCTACGAAACCCTGCTGGAGCGGGCCCGCCGCGAAGCCTTGCTGCGCCTGAAGGCCGAGGCCCAGGCCGCCGGCGCCACGCTGGTGATTGGGGTGCGCTTTGAGAGCACCACCATCGCCGGCTCCACCACGCCTTCGGTCGAGGTGCTGGCCTTTGGCACAGCCCTGACGGGCACCAGCGCTACGCCGTGAGCCCGCCCCGGCTGGAGAACCGGCTGCCGCCCGAAGACCTGCTGCAGCGTGACGAGCACCCGTTGCGCGAGCTGGCCTGGCTGTTGGGTGCCAGCTTGGGCGTGCTGGCCGTGGTGGTGGTGCTGACTGGGTTTGCGGCCCGTTGGCTGGCACCCAAAGTGCCGTTCGCACACGAGGTGGCGCTGGCTGAGCGGCTGGTGGATGCGCCAGCCCCCACCGACCCCGCCGCCATCGAGCGTCAGGCCGCGCTGCAGGCGCTGGCCGACCGCGTGGCCGCCCACATGGACCTGCCGGCCGGCATGCGCGTGCAGGTGACCGATGTGCCCTCGAACGACGTGAATGCCTACGCCACCGTGGGCGGCCGCATCCGCGTCTTCCATGGCCTGCTGCGCCGGCTGGACAGCGAAGAAGCCCTGGCCGCCTTGCTGGCGCACGAGATCGCCCACGTCAAACACCGGCACGTGGTGGCCGGCATGAGCCACGGGCTGGCGGTGGTGCTGCTGGTCTCGGTGGTCACCCCCGATGGGGCGGCGCAAGCGGCGCAGTCGCTGCTGGGCAACGCCAGCCAGTTGGCCCTGCTGGGCTACAGCCGCGAGGCCGAGCGCCAGGCCGATGCCGAAGCGCTGCAAGCCAGCTTGGCCCTGTACGGCCACGCCGAAGGCCTGGCGCGCTTGTTCGCCACCCTGCCCAAAGCCGAGGCGCCGGCTGGCACCGCTTGGCTGCGCACCCACCCCGAAACCACCGAGCGCTTGGCCTTGCTGCAGGCGGCCGCTGCTGCGCAGGGTGCGGCCTGGCGCGGCCCGGTCACCCCCTTGCCGGCGGCACTGCGCAAGCTCGGGGGCCCCGAGGCCGAGGTCGCCGCCCGCTGAGCCCGGGAGGGCGCACCGGAAAGCTCAGTGGCGCGCGCTGCGGCGGCGCACCCAGGCGCAGGCGCCCAGGGCCACCAAGGCCAGGGGCAAAGCGCCCGGCGTGGGCACCGCTGCGGCGTCACGCTGCAGCACAAAGGCGCCCACCCGGCCGTTGCTCAGCTGGCCATTGCCGAAGATGCTGCCGTCACGGCCAAAGAACGCAGCGGTGACGTTGCTGAATCCCAGTCCGCTCACCATGGCGTCGATCGACCGGATGCGCTCGCCGTCGAACACGAAGTAGTCCACGCTCGCGAAGTCGGCCAACTGCGAGCGACCCAGCAGCAAGCCGTCGTCGCTCAAGGCCAGTTCGGCGGACCAGAGCCCACCCAGCGTGCCAGCGCGGCGCAGCACACCATCGCGGTAGGTGAAAGCCTCGTTCCGGCCGCCCTCCACACTGCCCTGACCCGCCACCACGCCTGCCTCGTTGACCAAGGTGGCCGTGGTGCTGGCACCGCCCAAGCTGATGGGGATCAGCTGCCCCGCGCGGTAGACAAAGCCCAGGTCGATCAGGTCGCTGTTGCGGGCCATGCCCACCACGTCACCGGCGTTGTTCAAACCTAAAGCCAGGCTTTGCTGGTTGGTGGCGAAGTTGAGCAATTGCATCTGCCCTTGGTCCCACACGAAGGCCTGCATGACGTTGGGCAGCCCGACGCTGGTGCGGCCGATGACCCGACCGGCGTCGTTGACGTCCCGACCGGTGATGGACCGCCCCAGCCACGGCGAGATGGTGGTGACTTGACCTTGCTGCCACAGCCCCAACTGAGCGATGGCGGTCGGTCCCATGTTGTTGCTGGTGAGCACATCGCCGACCTCGTTCAAGGCCAGCCCCAGGCTGCCCAGTGACCCCGGAAGGCGCAAACGCTGCAGCGTGCCATCAGCTTGCACCAACACGGCCGATTGACCGGTCAGCAAGTCTTGGGAATGCCCAGCGGCATCGCCGCGCTCGTTCAAGTGCAGGTAACTGCTGTTGCGGTCCTGACCCACCGTGGTCTGGCCGCGCACACTGCCGTCGGCAGCCACCACGGCCATGTGCTGGGTGAAGCCCACCATCGGTCGCGTGACCACCAAATCGCCTCGGTCGTTGATGCGGCTGGCTGAGACGGCGTTCGTGCCCATCGGCGTGAGCCGCAGCGGGCTGTTCCAGTCGCCGGTCACCGCCACCCGGGTGCCATCACTGCGAACAGCGGCGCCCGCAAATTGGCCATGGCGGTTCGCGTCGTAAATCTGCACCTGGCTGAAACCCGCACCGGTCACCTCTTGCGCACGCCAGCTGATAGCGGCCGATTGAGCGGGGGTGGCCCAGGCTGCCAAGAGGCACACAGCGAGCGAAGCGAGGAGGGGCTTGGGTTGAAGGATCGAAAGGCGCATAACGGGGGCGGGCACAAAGACAGAGGGAACCGGGACGGGCAGGTCGGATGGGCCCTGTGGCCGGCATTGTTGGTGCGGCCGGCCGCTGTGGCGCGGCTGCAGGTCCGCGGACACCTGGGCGCCCCCATGAACCCGGGAGTGCGCTGTATCGCGCCGGCCACAGCGCGCTCACTGAACCGCTGGGCGGCGCCGGGTGGCTTCAGTGCGGCGGGTCGCGGTGCTCGGTGCCGGGGTCGCCGGTCATCCAGCGTGGCAAGGTGAAGTCGGTCAGCAGGGCCAGCCCCCGCAGCACGGCGGTGACGAGCGCGGCGCCCGCCAAGCTCCAGCCGTCCGGCACGCCCAGCGCATGCGCGCCCACCAGCACCCAGCCGCCGATGAAGGCGCAAATGGCGTAGGGCCGGTGGTCGACAAAGGCGCTGGGGATGTCGTTGCACACCACGTCGCGCAGCACGCCGCCGAACACCGCCGTGACCACGCCCATCAACACCGCCACGATGGCCGGGCTGCCGCTGGCCAGCGCAATCTGTGTGCCGCTGGCGGTGAACAGGCCCAAGCCGGCGGCATCGGGCCACTGGATGGCGCGGGCGGTGGGCGCGAAGTGGCGCGCCCGCATGAACAGCATGGCCAGCACGCACACGCCCAGCAAGGCCCACAGCCAGCTGGCGTGGGTGACCCAGAAGAAAGGCCGGCGGTCGAGCAGCACATCGCGCAGCGTGCCGCCGCCAAACGCAGCCAGCCCAGCCACCATGCACACGCCGACGGGGTCGAGCCGCTTGCGCGCGGCCGCCAGCAGGCCCGACGCGGCAAAGGCCAGCGTGGCCGTGGCCTCGATGGCGGTCAGCACATGGCTCAGTCCGGACGGGGTCGGGTCGCTCATGTGGCCACAGTGTCGATCACCGCCTCGATCGGCTCGGGCCGGTGCAGCAAGAAGCCCTGCGCATAGTCCACGCCCAGCGCGTGCAAGCGCTCCAGCACGGCGGGGTGGTCGACAAACTCGGCCACGGTTTTCAGGGCCACCGCCTGCGCCACCTCCACGAAGCACCGCACCGCGGCCTCGTTCAGTCGGTTGCCGATCAGGTCTTGGATGAACTGGCCGTCGATCTTCAGCACGTCCACGCCCAGCCGCTTCAGGTAGCCGAAGGACGATGCGCCGGCGCCGAAGTCATCCAGTGCCACGCGCACGCCCAAGGCCCGCACCTGTTCGATGAACAGCGCCGCATCGGCCAGGTTGGTGACGGCCACCGTCTCGGTGATCTCCAGGCACAGGCAGTGCCGCAGCGCGGGCGGCTGCGCGCCGAGCAAGCCCACCAGCCAGCGGTGGAAGGCGCGGTCGCCCACCGACTGCCCGGAGAGGTTCACGCACAGCGTGTCGATGCCCGCGCAGCCGCCCCGTTCACTCAGCGTGCGCAGCACGCGCTGCAGCACCCAGCGGTCGATGCGGGCCGCCAGGTGAAAGCGCTCCGCCGCCGGCAGGAACACGCCGGGTGGCACCCAGCTGTCGCCTTCGGGCAGGCGCAGCAGCACCTCGGCGTACACACCACGTGCCGGTTCACGCAGCGGCTGTAGGCGCTGCGCGAAGAGTTGGAACTGGTCCCCATCGAGTGCCTGTTCCAACCGCGTCACCCACTGCATCTGGCCTTGGCGGTGTTGGATGGATTGGTCGGTGTCATGCCAGGTGTGCACGCGGTTGCGGCCGGCTTCCTTGGCGGCGTAGCAGGCCGTGTCGCCGGCTTGCATCACGGTGGCCACCGTGGGCCAACGGCTGTCGACCGGCACCAAGCCGATGCTGGCGCCGATGCGGAAGCGCCGGCCGTCGTGCACGAAGCGGAACTCGTCCATGCGCGCGCAAATCTGCGTGGCCACGCGCTCGGCCTGCTCGACGGTGCAGTGCTCCAGCAGCAGCGCGAACTCGTCGCCGCCTAAGCGCGCCAGGGTGTCGC
This sequence comes from uncultured Burkholderiaceae bacterium, assembly GCA_964485225.1. Lineage (GTDB taxonomy): Bacteria > Pseudomonadota > Gammaproteobacteria > Burkholderiales > Burkholderiaceae_C > Inhella. The sequence goes on along the minus strand of CAZAIR010000017.1, from coordinate 3,906 downwards.
GGGTGCGCACCACCTCGCCCAGCAGCCGCGCCACTTGCTTGAGCAGCAGGTCGCCAGCGGCGTGGCCGCAAGCGTCGTTGACGAGTTTGAATTGATCCAGGTCGATGGCCATCAGGGCGTGACTGCCGGGCGCCGACGGCGCCGGGCTCAGCGCTTGCTGCAAGCGGCTCTCGAACTCCGCGCGGTTGACCAAGCCGGTCAGCGGGTCGTGCTTGGCGCGGTAGCTCATCTCGCCACTGAGCCGGCGCTGCTCGCTCACGTCGTGGAACACCAGCACCGCGCCCACCAAGTGGCCTTGGCTGTCCAAGATCGGGGCGGCCGAATCTTCCACGGCGATCTCGGTGCCGTTGCGAGCCACCAGCACACAGTCGTGCGCCAAGGCCACCACCTGCTGCGCCGCCAAGCAGGCCTGCACCGGGCACAGCGCCGGCTGGCGGCTGTCTTGCTGCAGCAGGTGGAACACCTGCGTCACCGGCCGCCCCACCGCTTCGGCCATGGGCCAAGCGGTGAGGCGCTCGGCCACCGGGTTGAGCCAGGTGATCTGGGCTTGCGCATCGGTGGTGATCACGGCGTCGCCGATGGACTGCAGCGTCACCCGCAGCAGCTCATGCTGCTGGGCCAGCTCATGGGCCATGCGCACGCGCTCGGTCACGTCCTGCATCGCCCCCACCAGCCAGCGCTCGGTGCCACGTTGCTCCACGCTGGCCACCAGGTGCATGTGGCGGTGCTGCTCGTCGGCGCGCACGATCTCCACCTGCAGATCGAATCCGGTGCCGTGTTGCCGCGCCTCCTGCAGCGCCAGTTGCATCGCCAACCGCGCCTGGGGCACCAGCAAGCGCTGCACCAGGGCCCGGCTGGGCTGGGTTTCGATGGGCACGCCCAGCAGGCGGCACACCGCATCTGACCAGCGCAGCTGTGGGCCATCCAAGTCCAACTCCCAGCCGCCCACACCGGCCAGCAGGCCGGTGCGCGCCAGGAAGTCTTGGCTGTTGCGCAAAGCTTGCTCGGCGGCCTTGAGGGAGCTGATGTCGCTGGCCTGGACCACCACGCCTTGCACCTCGCCGGCCACCCAGTCGGGCACGAACACCGACAGGATGTGCCGCTCGGATCCGTCCGGCAGCGTCAGGGTGTGCTCGGCCTCTTGGCGCTGGCCTGCGCGCGCGGCAGCCAGCAGGCTGTGGGTGGCGCTGAGCAAGGCGGTGGGCGGCAATTCGTCGAGCTGTCGCCCTTCGAGTTCGGCGCGTCCCAGGCCCAGCGCCTGTTCGTAGGCACGGTTGCTGAAGCGGCAGCGCAGCGACGAGTCCCAGTAGGCAATCATGCTGGGCGCGGTGTCGGTCACCGAACGCGTGAAGCGCTGGTTCTCGGCGATGGTGGCGGCATCGGCTTCGGCGCGCCGCCGGGTGTCGAGCACGGCCCGCTCGAAGCGGCTGCGCTGGTGCGCGACGAACAGCGCCCACACCAGCGTTTGCGCCGGTGCCGTGCCCTGAACGTGGGCGTTGAGCAGCACGGGGATCGGCTCGCCATCGGTCCCGCGCAGGTGCAGGAAGGCCTCGGTGATGCGGCCGTCGCGCGCCAGGGTGGGCAGCAGGTGCGTCTGCAAAAAGATGCGGCTTGCCGCAGGCATGGCTTCTTCGATGGCGCGGTGCTGCCACTGCGCCGCGGTGCCGCCCAGCAAGGCCAGCGCGCCGGCGTTCAGGTTCAACACGCCGCCGTGGCGGTCGGTTTCCAGCACGGCGCAGGGCACGCCGTCCAGGGTGTCAAAGGCCACCCGTGCCCCCTGGGGCCTGGGCCAGGTAGCGCCGCAAGGCGGCGATGACCTGGTCGGGGTCGCTCATGTGCGCGCAATGGCCATCCACGTTGAGCACCTCCAACTGGCTGCCACGCAGGTGGGTGTGCAGGTACTCGCCCACAGCCAGGGGTGCCAGCGTGTCGCGTGCGTGCTGCAGCACCAGGCAGGGGCGGCTGACCTTGCGCAGGTCGTCGCGGTTGTCGGCAAAAAACGTGGCCTCAGCGAAGGAGCGCGCGATCACCGGGTCGGTCGAGCAAAAGCTCGTCGCCAGCTCGCCCGCCACAGCTTCGCCACCGCCTGAGCCGGCCACGATGGGCGCCAAGTAGCTGGCCCAGCCCATGTAGTTCTGGTCCATGAGGTCCAGCAGGCCTTCCAGGTCGGTGCGCTCAAAGCCGCCCATGTAGCCGGGCGGGTGGTTGAGGAAGCAGGGCGACGGGCCCAGCAGCACCAAGCGATCGAACAAGGCCGGCCGTGCGATCGAGGCCAGCAGCCCGATGGAGGCACTGACCGAATGCCCGATGAACACCACGTCTTGCGTCAGGCCCAGGGCGTCGCACACCTCCATCACGTCCTGGGCGTAGCCGTCCAGCGTGCTGTAGCGGGCCAGGCTGAAGGCGTTGAGGTCCGACTGGCCGCTGCCCACGTAGTCGAACAGCACTTGCCGGTGACTGTCCGCGAAGGCGGGGGTGATGCGGCTCCACATGGTTTGGTTGCAGCCGAAGCCGTGGGCGTAAAGCAGCACCGGCCCGCTGTCGCCCAGTACCCGAACGTTGTTGCGCCGAAGGATGTCCATGTCGCACTCCTGGTTGAAGCGGGCGAGCGCACGCGCCGAGGGTGTCAGGGCGGCGGTGGCAGCAGGCCCACTGTATGCAAACCCGCCGGTGACGGTCGCAGCACCACCCCTTCGCCTTGCGCAGGCACCACACCGGTCAGCGCGGTGATGTTGACTTGGTGGGTGACCAGCACCAGCACGCCGGGGCCTTGCCAGCGCTGCAAGGCAGCGCGGGTGGCCGCGGTTTGGCTGGCCTCTTGCTCGCGCCGCTGGAAGAACGAGCCCAGCATGGCTTGCACCTGCACCGGCGTGTCAGGAAAGGCCCAGCGCGCGGTGTCCAGCGTGCGGCACCAGGGGGATGCCCACAAGGCCCCCAGCCGCCAACCTTGTGCGCGCCAATGCGCGCCGAAGCGCTGTGCCTGCTGTCGGCCGGCCTCGCTGAGGTTGCGTTGGGTGCTGCAGTCGCCGAGTTGGAAGTGGTCTGGGTCGCCGCCGCCGGGTGCCAAGGCGTGGCGCAGCAGCAGCACCGTGCCGTCTTGACCCAGGGCGGCCGAGACGCTGTCGGTTTGGGCCCCAGCGGGGGGGCTGAGCAGCAGCGGGATGGCAGCCAAGGCGCTCAAGCAGCAGCGGCGGGAGAAGGGCATCAGGCCTCCGGCGGGTTGGCGCTGTCCACCCGGTTGCGGCCACCGGCTTTGGCGCGGTAGAGGGCGGCGTCAGCGGCGTCGAACAGCACCGCGGCGTCCAGCCCCGAGCGGGGCACCCAGGCGGCCACGCCCAGGCTGATGGTGAGCACCGGCCCAACGGGCGAGGCTGGGTGCGGTAGCGCGCGTGCCTCGCAGGCGGCGCGCAGGCGCTCGGCGTACAGGCAAGCCGCGCTCAGGTCCAAGCCGGGGATCAGCAGCACGAACTCCTCGCCCCCGAAGCGCGCGGCGAAGTCGCCAGCGCGGCCAGCGGTGCTGCGGATGATTTCGGCCACATCGCGCAGGCAGGCATCGCCTTCGCTGTGGCCCAGGGCGTCGTTGTAGGCCTTGAAGCAATCGACATCGATCAAGATCAGCGCCAGTGGCGCGCCCTGCCGCGCGGTGCGGCGCCACTCCAGGTCGAGTTGCTGGTCAAAGCGACGGCGGTTGGGCAGTCCGGTCAGCGCGTCCGAGAAGCTCAAGCGCGACAGCTCCTCGTTGGCCTGCCGCAGCGCCTCGGTGCGCTCGTCGACCAGGCGTTGCATCTCCAGTTGGCGCTGGTGCAGGCGCCGTGTGTGCAGCTTGTAGGCCAAGCCGGCGGCCATCAGCAAGCCCAAGCCCACCAGCGCCTGGAACCAGCGCGCTTGCACCAGGCGAGGCTCGAC
>CAZAIR010000016.1:0-19857 GCA_964485225.1 uncultured Burkholderiaceae bacterium | reverse complement strand
CGACTCGGGGCTGACGAAGCCTTGAAAGCCAGCGAACATGGCTCCGGCGACGCCACCGAACGTGGCCCCCATGCCGAAGGCCAGAAGCTTCAAGTTGCGGGTGTTCAAGCCCATGGCTTTCGCTGCGACTTCGTCTTCACGGATGGCCATCCAAGCGCGGCCTATGCGCGAGTTCTCCAGCCGCCAGCAGATCACCACACTGATGACCACCAACACCAAGAACAGCCAGTAGTAGAGGGTGACACCGGGGATCTCCACACCGAAGACGTTCAGCCGCTGCGACAGCGGCACGCCCAAGATGGTGATGGAGTCGATGCTGCCGATGCCGCGCGGACCGTTGGTCAGGTTGACCGGGTGTTCCAAGTTGTTCAGGAACACACGGATGATTTCGCCAAAGCCCAAGGTGACGATGGCGAGGTAGTCGCCGCGCAGCTTGAGCGTTGGGGCACCCAACATCACGCCAAACAAAGCTGCCAAGGCGGCTGCGCATGGGATGACGATCCAGAGTGGCGAATGCAAACCATCAGGGAACGCGGCGGCGATGGACTCGAAGTTCTCCATCAAGTGCGGACTGGCCAGCAGCGCGAACATGTAGGCGCCAACGGCATAAAAAGCCACGTAGCCCAGGTCCAGCAAACCCGCGTAGCCCACCACGATGTTGAGGCCCAAGGCCAACAGCACGTACAGCAGGGCGAAGGCCATGATGCGGATCGGGCCGTTGCCCAGATCAAAGAACTGCACCAGCAAAGGCAACGACAGGGCCAGCACCGCGCAGGCAGCAAATGCGACGAGCTTCTGGGATTGGGTCATGCGACTGAACATGTGACGCCTCCCTTATGCACGGTCGGCCACACGTTCACCCAGCAAGCCCGAAGGGCGCAGGGTCAACACGAGGATGAGGGCCACGAAAGCGAAGATGTCGGCGTAGTGGCTGCCCAGCACGCCCCCGGTGAGCTGACCCAGGTAGCCGGCCCCGATCGCCTCGATCAGGCCCAGCAAGATGCCGCCCACCATGGCGCCGGCCAAATTGCCAATGCCCCCCAACACGGCGGCCGTGAAGGCCTTCAAACCCGGCATGAAGCCCATGCTGTGCTGGGCGGTGCCGTAGTTGGCGGCCCACATCAGGCCCGCCACGGCGGCCAGCGCCGCTCCGATGACAAAAGTGGCGCTGATCACAAAGTCTGGCTTCACGCCCATCAAAGACGCCACCTTCGGGTTCTCGGCTGTGGCCCGCATCGCCCGGCCCAGCTTGGTCTTGTTCACCAAGTACATCAGACCGGCTAGCAGCACACAGGTGGTGCCCAGGATCACACATTGGGTGACAGAGATGACCGGACCGCCCAGGCTGATGGGTTCGGTCGGTAGCAACTGGGGATAGGGTTTGGGGTTCGGCTTCCAAATCACCATGGCCAGGGTTTGCAGCAGCAAACTCATGCCCATCGCGGTGATGAGCGGCGCCAAGCGCGGCGCGTTGCGCAGCGGCCGGTAGGCCACTTTCTCGACCGAATAGTTGACGACGCAGCACACCACGATGGCGCAGCTCAAGCCAACGGCCATCAGCATCCAACCTGGCATGCCAGTGCTACCCAGGTAGGTGACCACGCTCCAGCTGGTGAGCGCACCGATCATCAAAATCTCGCCGTGCGCGAAATTGATCAAATTGATGATGCCGTACACCATCGTGTAGCCCAGGGCCACAAGGGCGTACATGCTGCCCAAAACCAGGCCGTTGATGACCTGCTGAAAGAAGATTTCCAAACCGCACTCCTCGCCCCGATGGGTTGGGGCTGGCTGATTATGGGAGGACATCCAAGGGCCTCGCCCTTGGATTCCCCCGAGCTCAAAGCACCTTGGCGAAGGGCAAACGCAGATCCCGTGCCACCGCAGCGTGGGTGATCTGGCCCTCGTGCACGGTCAGGCCTTCGGCGAGGTGCGGGTCGGCCTGTGCCGCCGCGCGCCAGCCTTGGTTGGCGATGGCCAGCATGAAGGGCAATGTGGCGTTGTTCAAGGCGTAGGTGCTGGTGCGCGGCACAGCGCCGGGCATGTTGGCCACGCAGTAGTGCACCACGCCGTCCACCACATAGGTGGGGTCCGCGTGGGTGGTGGCGCGGCTGGTTTCGAAGCAACCGCCTTGGTCGATCGCCACGTCAACGATGACCGCACCGCGTTGCATGCGCGACAAGTGCTCTCGTCGCACCAGTTTGGGCGCCGATGCACCAGGAACCAGCACCGCACCAATGACCAGATCGGCCCCCAGCACAGCCTGCTCAGTGGCGTCCAAGTTCGCGTAGCCGGTGAGCAGGCGCCCGCCGAACACCTCGTCGAGCTGACGCAGGCGCGGCAGGCTCTTGTCGAGCACGAGTACCTCAGCCCCCAGGCCCATGGCCATGCGTGCCGCGTGCGTGCCCACCACACCACCGCCCAGCACCACCACTTTGGCAGGCGCCACGCCGGGCACACCGCCCAGCAGCTTGCCCAAGCCGCCGTTGGCCTTCTGCAAGGCCACTGCGCCCACTTGCACAGCCATGCGACCGGCCACCTCGCTCATCGGCGCCAGCAGGGGTAGACCACCGCGGCTGTCGGTGATGGTTTCATAGGCGATGGCCGTGCAGCCGCTGGCCATCAGCGCAGCGGCTTGGTCGGGATCGGGTGCCAGGTGCAAGTAGGTGAACAGCACCTGGCCTTTGCGCAACATGGCGCATTCGGTGGGCTGGGGCTCTTTGACCTTGACGATCAGCTCGGCCGCACCGAACACAGCTGCGGCGTCGGGCGCGATCTGCGCCCCTGCAGCCACATAGGCCGCATCGTCACAGCCAATGCCGGCGCCGGCACCGGCTTGCACCAGCACGGTATGGCCATGGTGCACGGCTTCGCGCACGCTGGCAGGGGTCAAGCCGACGCGGTACTCGTGGTTCTTGATCTCGGTAGGTACGCCAATCCTCATAGGAATCTCCGGGGTTTGGAAAGCCCACATGCTGCGCGCCATGGCACCGCATGTGCGCGCGTTTGGGGCCTTGGCATTCCCCTAATTGGCGCAACTTTCTGCGAAGCGAATTCCATAATGCAGCGCATGAAGATCGATCTGGACCGAATTGACCGCGATCTGTTGCGTCTGCTGCAGGCCGATGGCCGGCTCAGCAACGCCGCCTTGGCCGAGCAGGTGGCCCTGAGCCCATCGGCTTGCCTGCGCCGCCTGCAGCGGCTGGAAACCAGCGGCGTCATCCAGGGCTACCGCGCCGCGCTCAGCGCCGACGCCATCGGCCGCCCCACCACCGTGTTCATCGAGGTGACGCTCAACAGCCAGGGCACCGCCGCCTTGGATGCCTTTGAGCGCGCGGTGGCCGCCTGCCCCGATGTGCTGGAGTGCCACCTGATGAGCGGCGACTTCGATTACCTGCTGCGCGTGGCCGTGGCCGACCTTGCAGACTACGAGCGCCTGCACCGCCAGCAGCTGGCCGCCTTCCCCCACGTTGCCCGTGTGCGCACCGCCTTTGCCATGCGCGCCGTGGTGCCCAGCCGAGGATTTCCGCTGTGACCCCCCAACTCCAAACCCTGGCCGATGGCCTGTGGCAAGCGCACCTGGGCGGCGCCCCAACAGCGCACCTGGCCGGCCTCGGCTTGTCTGACGCCTACGCCGTGGCGGCCTGCAACCACGCGCGCCGCCTGGCGGCGGGTGACACGCCGGTGGGTCGCAAGATCGGCCACGCCAACACCGCCAACTGGGCCGCCCAAGGCCTGACGGCCCCGAGCTGGGGCTGGTTGTACGCCGGCACTTGCTGGACGGACCGCATGCCCAGCACAGCAGCCCAATGGCGCGAGCCCAAGGTGGAGCTGGAACTGGTGCTGCGCTTGGGCGCCACCCCCGCGACCAACTTGCCAGCCACCGACACGGCCGGCTGGGCCGCCTGCATCGAGGCCATGGCCCTGGGGCTGGAGTTTGTAGACCGCCCCTACCCGCAGTGGGGCGGCAGCGTGGCCGATTCCGTGGCCGCCGGCGGCGTGCACGCAGGCCTGTTTGTGGCCCCATGGCAAGCGTGGCCAGCCGATGGCGCGCTGGCTTGCACGCGCCTGAGCGCGGAGCTGACGGCGGGCGACACCACACAGCGTGGTGGCAGCGCGCTGGTGATGGGCAGTCCGCTGCGCGCCGTGGCCCTGCTGCAAGCCAGCTTGGCGGCACAGGGCGCGCCGCTGCTGCAAGCGGGTGAATGGATCACCACCGGGGCCTTGGCGCCCGCCCTGCCCTGGCGGCTGGGGCAGGCCATCCGGGCGCAAATCGACGACGGTGCCGAACTGCGCCTGAGCCTCAGTCTCTGAGGCCCCGCGCCGCCTCGGCATTGGCGGCGCGCAGGGCGGCCAGCTTCTCGCCGATCTTGCCCTCCAGCCCGCGCGCGGTGGGCGCGTAGAACTGCAGGTCAGCGGGCAGCCCGTCAGGGAGGTACTGCTCACCCGCCGCAAAGGCATCGGGCTCATCGTGGGCGTAGCGGTAGCCATCCCCCATGCCCATGCCCTTCATCAGCTTGGTCGGCGCATTGCGCAGGTGCATGGGAACGGGCCGGCTGGCGTCTTGCTTGACAAAGGCGCGCACCGCTTTGTAGGCGTTGTAAACGGCGTTGCTCTTGGCCGCCACGGCCAGGTACACCACGGCTTGTGCCAGGGCCAGCTCCCCTTCGGGCGTGCCCAGGCGCTCGTACACCTCAGCGGCATCCAAAGCCAAGCGCAGCGCGCGGGGGTCGGCCAAGCCGATGTCTTCGCTGGCCATGCGCACCAGGCGACGTGCCAGGTAGCGCGGGTCGGCGCCACCGTCCAGCAGGCGCGCGAACCAGTACAGGCTGGCATCGGGGTCACTGCCGCGCACACTTTTGTGCAGGGCTGACATGGCGTCATAGAACTGGTCGCCGCCCTTATCAAACCGCCGCAACTGCGCACCCAAAGCTTGCTGCAGCAGCGCCGGGCTGACCTCCACCCCATCCGGCACGGTGCGCGACACGTTGTCGAGCGCATTGAGCAAGCGGCGGGCATCGCCATCGGCATAAGCCACCAACTGGTCGCGCGCGTCGGGGGCCCAAGCAGCCCCAAGCAGGCTGCGCCCGCGCTCGAACAGCTCCCCGAGCTCCGCCGCCGACAAAGGCTGCAGCACGTGCACCGTGGCGCGCGACAACAGCGCCGAGTTCACCTCGAACGAGGGATTCTCAGTGGTGGCGCCGATGAACACAAACAGGCCGGATTCGACGTGCGGCAGGAAGGCATCTTGCTGGGCCTTGTTGAAGCGGTGCACCTCGTCGACGAACACCGCGGCGCGTCCACGCAAGCGGGCTTGCTCCACCGCCTCGCGGATGTCTTTCACGCCCCCCAGCACCGCCGAGATGGCGATGAAGGGCAGGCCACTGGCCTGCACCAGCAAGCGCGCCAAGGTGGTTTTGCCCACACCCGGCGGGCCCCACAAAATCATCGAGTGCAGTTGCCCCCGCTCGGCCGCCACCCGCAGGGGCTGGCCAGGGCCGAGCAAGTCAGACTGACCCACCACATCGGCCAGCACCAGCGGCCGCAGCCGCTCGGCCAAGGGAACTTCCGTCGGCGCTGCGGCGAAAAGATCGCCGCTGGCCTCAGCCATCGATGACGTCCATGCCCGCAGCGGGCACGAACTTGAAGCGATCGGCCGCCAGCGGCAGGTTCACTTCCATGGTGCTGAAGCGCAAGGTCGACTTCTGGCCCAGCCCGTCCACGATCTCCATCACCGCCAACGCTTTGCCCCGCAGGCCGATGCGCAAGCGCTGCACACCCGCATCGGCCTGTTTGGGCGTCGCCGCCACCCAGGCGATGCCGTCAACCTCGGGCTCGGCCTGCAGCACAAAGGCTTCGCCCATGGCCGTACCGGCCAGGATCGCCACCGGCGTGGAGCCCACCACTTGGGCCAAAGGCCGGCTGCTGGCTTGGTTGAGCTCGGGGTCCACCAACCAGACCTTTTTGCCGTCACCGATCAAGGTTTGCGCTTCGGGCGCTGCATAGTCAAAGCGGAAGCGGTTCGGTCGGCTGAACTCGAAGGTGCCACTGGTGTTGCGCCGCTTCTTGCCGTCGGGCGACACCACCACCTGGGTGAAAGCGACGCGGCCGCTCTGCACCTCGCGTTGGAAAGCGCTGAGCTGCGCAAGCGCCGTGGACTGCGCCTGCGCGGCCCCAAAACACAGAGTCAGGGCGGCAAAGCCGGTCAGGGTGCGTCGTTTCATTCGTCTCGCTTCGGGATGATCAGGTCGCGGTTGCCATTGGTGGCCATGCTGCTCACCAAGCCGGATTTCTCCATCTGCTCCAGCAAGCGGGCCGCGCGGTTGTAGCCAATGCGCAGGTGGCGCTGCACCAAGCTGATGGAGGCCTTGCGATGCTCCAGCACCACCGCCACGGCTTGGTCGTACATGGGGTCGGCCTCGGCATCGGGCGCACCAGCGGCGCCGGGCTCCCCCACTTCGCCGTCCAAAACACCCCCTTCCAAGATGCCTTCGATGTAGTTCGGCTCACCCCCCTGCTCTTTCAGGTAGTTCACCACGCGGTGCACCTCTTCATCGCTCACGTAAGCGCCGTGCACGCGCTGCGGCAGGCCGGTGCCGCTGGGCATGTAGAGCATGTCACCCATCCCTAACAAAGCCTCAGCGCCCATCTGATCCAAGATGGTGCGCGAGTCGATCTTGCTGCTGACCTGGAAGCTCAAGCGCGTCGGGATGTTGGCTTTGATCAAGCCGGTGATCACGTCCACGCTGGGGCGCTGGGTGGCCAAGATCAAGTGGATGCCCGCAGCTCGGGCCTTCTGCGCCAAGCGCGCAATCAGCTCCTCGATCTTCTTGCCCACCACCATCATCAGGTCGGCCAATTCGTCGATCACCACCACGATGTGCGGCAGACGATCCAGCGGCTCGGGCGCCTCGGGGGTCAAGCTGAAGGGGTTGGGAATCAGCTGTTCCTTGGCCTTGGCCTCGTCGATCTTCTTGTTGTAGCCCGCCAAGTTGCGCACGCCCATCTTGCTCATCAGCTTGTAGCGGCGCTCCATCTCCCCCACGCACCAGTTCAGCGCGTTGGCGGCCTGCTTCATGTCCGTCACCACCGGGCACAGCAGGTGCGGAATGCCCTCGTAGACGCTCATTTCCAGCATCTTGGGGTCGATCATGATCAGGCGCACATCGCGCGCCTCGGCCTTGTAGAGCAGGCTCAAGATCATGGCGTTGATACCCACCGACTTGCCGGAGCCCGTGGTGCCGGCCACCAGGCAGTGCGGCATCTTGGCCAGGTCAGCCACCACCGGCGCGCCCACGATGTCTTTACCCAGCGCCATCGTCAGCAAGGAACCGGCATCGGCATACACCTGCGAGCCCAGCACTTCGCACAGCTTGATGGTTTGGCGGCGGGCGTTCGGCAGCTCCAGCGCCATGTAGTTCTTGCCAGGGATGGTCTCCACCACGCGGATCGACACGAGGCTCAGAGAACGCGCCAGGTCCTTCGCCAGGTTGACCACCTGCGCGCCCTTCACGCCCGTGGCCGGCTCGATCTCGTAACGCGTGATCACCGGCCCTGGGTAAGCCGCCACCACGCGCACCTCGACCCCGAAGTCGCGCAGCTTCTTCTCGATCATGCGGCTGGTCATTTCCAGCGACTCCGGCGTCACCGTCTCCACGCGCGCCGCCGGCGCATCCAACAGGTCCACCTGCGGCAGCTTGGTGTTGGCCAGTTCCTGGAACAGCGGTTGCTGGCGCTCCGCCGCCACCCGCGTGCTGCTGGGCAGCTCTACAGGGATGTCGAGCACCGGCGGCTCTATGAAGATCGGCTCATGGTGGGCCGCCTCTTCTTGAACCCGCTCGACCTCTTGCTGCACATCGGCCTGGCGCAGTGCCTTGGCCTGCTGACCCAAGCGCTGGTCTTCACGCGCCTCGCGCTGCAAGGTCCGCTGTTCACGTAGCCGCTCCAGCCGGGCCCCAATGCGCTCCGCCACGTCCAGCCATGAGAAGCCCAGGGCCCAGCTCAGTCCGAGTACCAGCAGAGCGATGCCCAGCAGGCCGGAACCCGCAAAGCCAAACAGCTTCATGGCCAGCGGGCCGATCTCGAAGCCCAACACACCACCAGCTGGTCCGGGCATGCGCGCTTCCAGACCATAAAGGCGCGTCCACTCCAGCAAGCAACTGGCTGTCAGCAGCACCACCAGCCCTACCGGCGCTTGCCAAGCAGGCCGCTTCATGGCGACGCCCCCGCCATCTCGCCACAAGGCGGCCAAAGCACCCGCCCAGTGGCGCAAGGCCACCACCACCAGCCACCAAGCCGAGTAACCAAATGCGAACAGCAGGAGGTCGGACACCCAAGCTCCCGCCACACCCAGCCAGTTGGATGGCAGGGTGCGCTCGGTAGCGATGGAGTAGGCGCTGTCCCTTGCCTCGTGGCTGCCCAGGGCCATGGTCAGCAAGACGATCGCAACCGCCCCACCAATCAACAGCAGCGGTGCCAAAACCCAGCGTTGCCCAGCGGCCGCAGCGGCTGGTGTCGAATCGATTGCCCTCATGGGGCGCGATTGTCTCAGTCGGCGTCGTCCTCAGGCACCGGTGCCACTTGCTTGAGCACCACCGAACCATCACCCAGCGTCTCGATCTGTCCGCGCTCTTCCAAGTCCTTCATCACGCGGCTGACCATCTCACGCGAAGCACCCACCACTTTGGCCATGTCTTGTCGCGACACGCGACCACGGACGATCTTCACGCCGTTGTCGTCTTCGGCCATGTCTAGCAAGGTGCGGGCCACGCGCCCGTAGACGTCCAGCAAAGCCAGCGACTCGATCTGGCGATCGGCATTGCGCAGACGCGACACCAAGCCGCGCAGGATGCCGTAGGCCATGCTCGCTGGATCAGGCAGACAGCGGGCGAACTCAGCGCGCCCAAGCACCAGCACGTCGCAAGGCGCCTCGCAGCGCACCGTGGCCGAGGGCGGCTCACCATCAATCAGGCTCATCTCACCGACGTAATCGCCAGCCTCTAGCACGGCCATGATCACTTCGCGACCCCGGTGGTCAGCGGTCAGCACCCGCGCCCGGCCGTTCAACAGAATGAACAGCGCGTTGCTGTGCGTGCCCTGCTCCACCAAGATTTCACCGCGCTTGTACCGACGCTTGCTGACGCTGTCTGCGACTGACTGGGCCTGATCGGCTGTCAGCATCGAGAACAAGCGCACGCGGCGAATCAAATCGAGGTTCGACAACATGGCCATCGGTGTTCTCCTTGAAGTGTTGGCAAGAGGGCCGTTACCAATGCCCCTCTTAAAATCGGCATTCTTTCTCAGCGCCACAGGTCCATCGCCCCGGTGCAACCCTGTGAACCCCCTTGTGTTCCGGGCTTTGGCCCTTATTGAGTCCTCATGAGCATCCACCACCGCCTCATCATCTTGGGCTCTGGCCCCGCTGGCTACACCGCCGCCATCTACGCCGCCCGCGCCAACCTCAAGCCCGTCGTGATCACCGGCATGGCCCAGGGTGGCCAACTGATGACCACCACCGATGTCGACAACTGGCCTGCTGACGCCATGGGCGTTCAAGGGCCCGAGTTGATGCAGCGCTTCCAAGCGCACGCCGAGCGATTTCAAACCGAGCTGGTGTTCGACCACATCAACGAAGTTGATTTGAGTGAACGACCCTTCAAGCTGAAGGGCGACAGCAGCAGCTACACCTGCGACGCCTTGATCATTGCCACTGGCGCATCGGCCAAGTACCTGGGCATCCCGAGCGAAGAGGCGTTTGCGGGCCGCGGCGTCAGCGCCTGCGCCACCTGTGATGGCTTCTTCTACCGGGACCGCGATGTCTGCGTGGTCGGCGGCGGCAACACCGCGGTCGAGGAAGCCCTGTACCTGAGCAACATTGCTAGCAAGGTGCACCTGATCCACCGCCGCGACAAGTTCAAGGCGGAGCCCATCTTGGTCGACAAATTGATGGAAAAAGTGGCCGCGGGCAAGGTCGAACTGCATACCTTCCACACCTTGGACGAAGTGCTGGGCGATGCCAGCGGCGTGACCGGTGTGCGCATCAAGCAGACACAAACGGGCCACACCACCGACATTGCGCTGCACGGCTGCTTCATCGCCATAGGCCACTCGCCGAACACGTCCATCTTTGCGGGCCAACTGGACATGAAAGACGGCTACCTGCGCACCCGCTCAGGTTTGGACGGCTTTGCCACCATGACCAACGTGCCCGGCGTGTTTGCGGCCGGTGATGTGCAGGATCATGTTTACCGCCAAGCCATTACCAGTGCCGGCACAGGCTGCATGGCTGCGCTGGACGCACAGCGCTTCCTGGAACAGTCATCGAGCTGACGCCAGTGTTGTGAGCGGATTGGGTAACCCCCTCACGTTTTCTGGCTATACTCGCAGGCTTTCTTTGGCGTGGGGCTTTGCTGCGCGACATCGAACGGGTTACCGCCACCCGGGGCACTCACATAGTGCGTTTTGGCGAGGTGAGGCCGCTGCGAACAGACCACGTCTGCCGCAGTCGCCGGACAACAAATGGAGTGTCCTCAATGGCACGCGTCTGCGAAGTAACGGGCAAAAAGCCCATGGTTGGGAACAACGTTTCCCACGCCAACAACAAAACCAAACGTCGGTTCCTGCCGAACCTGCAATACCGCCGGTTCTGGGTTGAGAGCGAGAACCGCTGGGTGCGCCTGCGCATCAGCAACGCCGCCCTGCGCTTGATTGACAAGAAGGGCATCGATGCCGTTCTGGCCGATCTGCGTGCCCGCGGTCAAGCCTAATCTCACCAAGGAGCAACAACATGGCTGCTAAAGGCGGACGCGAAAAAATCAAGCTGGAGTCCTCTGCGGGCACCGGCCACTTCTACACCACGGCCAAGAACAAGAAGACCACGCCCCAAAAGCTGGAATTCATGAAGTTCGACCCGAAGGCACGCAAGCACGTGCTCTACAAGGAAGTGAAGCTGAAGTAAGCCACCGGCTACGCCAGCAAAAAACCCGCCCGTGCGTGAGCGTCGGCGGGTTTTCCTTTTGCCGGGACGAACTTGCTAACCGCTCAGGGTCGGGATCCCAGGGTGGCTTTCAGCCAGCGCTGCAGCATGCGACGCTCAAACCCCATCGGACCCTGCACCTCGCTCGGACGCCCCTGAGACAGATAGGCCATGTCGCTGATGCGGGCTGTGCCTTCACCAGTCACCTTGTCGCCTTGGCGAAGGGTGTACCGGATCTCGATCATCGGCCAGCCGATCTCGCGCATCACACGGATCCGGTCGGCACCCCGAACCCACTCGAGTTCGCCCGCCAGGTTGACCTCGATCACCTCGATGTTCAAAGTCTGACCGGTTGCCAATTCAGCACCGAGGTCTTCAAACACTTGGGTCAGGTCGCGTGCATTGCGATCACGGTCCCAAGTTGTGTCTCCAAAGTCCGCGTACTGATTCAAGTCGGCCGCTAATCTGACCTGTACCTTCGCGGCCTCATTCGCGTGAGCGAAAGATGCGGCGGCAAGCAGCGCCGCAAACAGGAAATGTTGACGCATAGGGGGCTCCTTTCAGGTGCGACCCCAGTATGGACCAGCCAGCACCGGCTTGCAAAGCCGGTGCGCTCTACCCTGATCAGGCCAATGCCGGGTGCACACCCATCCGGGCGGCGCGCAGCCGCATGGACAGCGCACGCAACTCGGCCACACCACTCTCTTCGGCACGCTGACACCAAGCTTGCAGCTCTTTCACCAACTGGTCGGCAGAGACGTTCGTCCGCGTCCACAGCAGCCGCAACTCTTCGCGCATTTGAAGCAACTTGTCCAGGGCCGGGCTGGCCGAACGAACGGCAGCCAACTCCGCAGCCACGTCCACCGGGATTCGGTCGGCATCGCGATGCATCCAACGCTTGGCCAACTTGAACTGGCGCCATTGAGCACTCTTGTGCTCACCTTTGGCCTTGAGCTCAGCCAGTTCACGGGCGCAGGTGGCTTTGAGCTCGCGCCCAAAGCGGGCCATCACTTCATAGCGATTGGCGATCACCGCTTCCAAGGTTTGATGGTCCGCGGGCTTGATCTCGCCTTCGAGCAAGCTGGGCGGCACCTTGCGTGGTTGCGCCAAGCCGAAGAACTGCAGCACTCGGATGTAACCCCAGCCCAGATCCAGTTCAAACGGCTTGACCGAGAACTTGGCGGAAGTCGGGAAGGTGTGGTGGTTGTTGTGCAGCTCTTCACCGCCAATGATCCAGCCGATGGGCGAGATGTTGGTCGAAGCATCGGGCGCCTCGAAGTTGCGGTAGCCCCACCAGTGACCGATACCGTTGATGATGCCGGCGGCGTTGATCGGGATCCACAGCATGGTGACGGCCCACATGGTCAAACCAAGCGCACCAAACAAGGTGACGAGGATGACCAACAGGGCCCCCACACCCTGCCACGAATAACGCGAGTACAGGTTGCGTTCGATCCAGTCGGTGGGCGTGCCGTGGCTGTATTTGGCCAGAGTCTCAGCATTCTTGGACTCGGCGCGGTAGAGCTCCGCCCCCGTCAGCAGCACCGTTTTGATACCGTGGGCCACCGGGCTGTGCGGGTCGTCGTGGGTCTCACATTTGGCGTGGTGCTTGCGGTGAATGGCCACCCATTCTTTGGTGACCATACCCGTGGTCAACCACAGCCAAAACCGGAACACATGAGCAACGGCCGGGTGCAGGTCCAGCGAGCGGTGCGCCTGCGAGCGATGCAGGTACAGCGTGACTGAAATGATGGTCAGGTGGGTGACGGCCAGAGTGATAGCCACCAGCGTCCAGGCGCTGTAGTCCAATAAGCCGTTGGCGGCCCAGTCGAGCACCGCGTTCAAGAATTCCATGCGTATCGCCGCGTGCGCGGCGCCGTTGTGACAAAGCCCCTCAATTCTAGGGGCCCACCCCTAGCGGCTACTTTGATCTTTCCCAAACCGCCGCGAAGAAACCGTCGGTTGCGTGAAGGTCTGGCCAAAGGCGCAGGAAACCGTTCTCCACCACCGCGGGGTCAATCAGCGTTGCGGCGTCGATGCGGGTGAAGCCGGGGACGTTGAACGCATTCGCCACCCCTTCGTTCTCGCTGTCCAACAAACTGCAAGTGGCGTAAACCAAACGGCCACCGGGCTTGAGCAAGCGTGCAGCGCTGCTCAAGATGGCTTGCTGCAACGCCACCAACTCAGTGACTGCGGCGGGACTTTGCCGCCATTTCATGTCGGGGTTGCGCCTTAACGTGCCCAAGCCAGAGCATGGCGCATCAACCAGTACGCGGTCGAGCTTGCCAGCCAAACGCTTGATGCGCTCGTCCCGCTCATGGGCGATCTGCACGGGGTAGACGTTGCTCAAGCCCGAGCGAGCCAGGCGGGGCCTCAAGTTCTCGAGGCGATGACCTGCCACGTCAAAGGCATACAGGCGCCCGGTGTTGCGCATGGCCGCGCCCAGGGCCAGGGTCTTGCCGCCGGCGCCAGCGCAGAAATCCGCCACCATCTCACCGCGCTTGGCGTCCAAGAGCAAGGCCAGCAGCTGGCTACCTTCGTCTTGCACCTCGATCGCGCCACTCTTGAACAGTGGCCACTGGTTCAGTGCTGGCTTGCCCACCAAGCGGATGCCCCAGGGCGAGTACGGCGTCGCGCTGGCTTCGATGCCTTGCGCTTGCAATTCGGCCAGTACGGCATCACGCTTGGCCTGCAGGGTGTTCACCCGCAGGTCAAGCGGCGCACTCTGCAGCAAGCTTTCGGCCAAGGGCATGAAGCGGTCGCCCAGTCGCTGCTGCAAGGGGCCGGCCACCCAGTCGGGCAGGTTGTGGCGCAGTTTGGGGCCGAGTGTGCTGCGGTCGATGAGGTCGGCTGCAGCCAACCAGGCGCGCTCGTCATCGTCAATGGCCGCGTCGCGGAGGCGTGACTCTCCCGCCCAGCCGAGCAACACCAACCGGCGCTCCATCGGACCGCGGCCGCTTTGCGCCAGGTTTTGGTACAGCAGGCGTCGGCGCAAGATGGCGTAGGTGGTCTCAGCCAGGGCCGCGCGCTCGCGCGAGCCCAGGCTGCGGTTGGCGCGGAAGTAGGCGGACACCACAGCATCGGCGGGTTGCTCGAAGCGCAACACCACATGCAGCAGCTCGCAGGCGGCGTCGATCAGGTACTTTGGAGGCATATCAAGTGAACAGCAGCGGAGCGCCGTCTCGGTGGGTGGCGCGGTTGCCCGTCAAGATCAGGTCGCCGCTGAGGAACGCTTGAAGGGTGCGGGGGTACATCTGATGCTCCAGCACCAGCACGCGTGCCGCCAGCTGCGCGGCGGTGTCGCCGGCCAGCACCGGCACCATGGCTTGCGCCAAGATCGGGCCGTGGTCAAGTTCAGCCGTCACCAGGTGCACGGTAGCGCCGGCCAGCTGGCAGCCAGCTTCGAGGGCGCGCTCGTGAGTGTGTAGACCCGGAAAGGCGGGCAACAGCGACGGGTGGATATTGAGCAGTCGGCCGGCGTAATGCGCGGTAAAGCCTGGCGTCAAGATGCGCATGAAGCCGGCCAGCACCACGGCGTCAGGCTGGTGCGCATCGATGACGGCCTGCAGCGCGGCGTCGAAGGCCTCGCGCTCAGGGTAAGCCTTGTGGTCCACCACGTGGGTGGCGATGCCGTGAGCGGATGCGAACTGCAGGCCGGCGGCGTTGGGCCGGTTGCTGATGACGGCCACCACGCGGGCGTCCCAGGCTTCTCGTTGGCAAGCTTGCACGATGGCCTCCATGTTGGAGCCACGGCCGGAAATCAGGATCACGATGTTCTTCATGCGGGCGCCAGTGTAGGGAGGCAGAATCGCCGCCCCCATGCACAACGACCTACCCCGCGTCATTTCTGGCATGCGCCCCACCGGCGCGCTGCACCTCGGCCACTACCACGGCGTGCTGAAGAGTTGGCTGGCACTGCAAGCCCAGCATGAATGCCTGTTCTTCGTGGCCGACTGGCACGCGCTGACCAATGCGCCGGTGGCCGATCACGACGCCGCCGTGTACGACATGGTGGTGGATTGGCTGGCCGCCGGGATCGACCCCAGCAAAGCCACCTTGTTTCTGCAAAGCCGCATGCCCGAGCACGCCGAGTTGTTCACGCTGCTGGCCATGTACACCCCCGTGTCGTGGCTGGAGCGGGTTCCGGGCTACCGAGAGCGTGCGGACCAGCATCCCAGCTTCGGGATGCTGGGTTACCCGCTGCTGCAGGCCGCCGACATCCTGGCGCACAGGGGCGAGTGCGTGCCCGTGGGCCAAGACCAAGCCGCCCACCTGGAGCTGGCGCGCGAAGTGGCGCGCAGCTTCAATCACCGCGCCGGGCGCGCACTCTTCCCGCTTCCGCAGGCACGTTTCAGCGATGCCCCCCGCCTGACTGGTTTGGACGGCCGCAAGATGAGCAAGAGCGCCGGCAACACCATCGGCATGCGGGAAGCGCCCGAAGCCGTACACGCCAAGCTGCGCACGATGCCGACCGACCCGCAGCGCTTGCGCCGCGACGACCCCGGTGAGCCCACCAACTGCCCGGTGTGGGCCCTGCATACGGTGAGCACGCCGCCCGCACAACAGGCTGAACTGGCGCAAGGCTGCCGAAGTGCAGGCATCGGATGCGTGGATTGCAAAGCCGTGCTGGGCGAGCACATCACGGCCGCCCAATTGCCTTGGCGCGAACGGGCTGCGGCCTACCAAGCCGAACCCAAGCAAGTGCAATGGCTGGTGGAAGTGGGCACCGAGCGCGCCCGCGCCCTGGCGCGCAAAACCCTGCGCGAGGTGCGCGAGGTCTTGTCGTTCAACGGGGGCAACAGCTGATGGCCACGGGCAGCCTGCACATCACCGACCTCGAAGCTGCCATCAACTGGTGGCGGGCCAAGTCACCTTCACCCGACGGTATCAGTGCGTGCGCCGAGGTACGGGCGCTGGCAGAGGTCTATGCGCTGATGGTGTACTTCCACGACGCGCAGTGGGACCCCGCTCAGCTCAAACCCAAAGCCGCAGCGGCTTTTGCTGCCTGGTACGCGAGCACGCCAGACTCACCCTGCATCGCCATCTGCTCGACCGCGCAGGGCGACCCCATTTGCAAAGGCTGTGGGCGAAGCTTCGACGAGGTTCGCGACTGGCCCAGCTTCGACCCCTTCACCAAGCGCGCGGTGTGGCGCCGCATCACCTTGGACGGCACGTCGTGGCGCTTCAACCGCTATGCGGAGCGTGCGCAAGAAGGTGACACCTCCAGCGAGCGCCAGCCTTGACGCAAAGCTTCGCCCAAACCGTGCGGCAGATCGTGCCGCTGGCTTGGCCAGTTTTCGTGGGACAGCTGGCGCTGCTACTGTTCAACACCGTAGACACCGCCATGCTCGGGCGTGTCGGCCCGCAAGACTTGGCGGCCTTCGCAGTGGGCTCTGCGGCCTACATCACGATCTTTGTCGGCTTCATGGGCGTGGTGATGGCGGTGGGGCCGATTGCCGGGCAGCAGTTTGGCGCGCGCGACCTGGCCGGCGCCGGTCACAGCTTTGTGCAAGCGCAGTGGCTGGCTTTGCTGCTGTGCGTGCCCGGCGCGCTGTTGCTGATGTTCCCGGCCCCTTTTGTGGCCCTGGCGCAGTTGGAGCCGGCCCTGGCCGACAAGGTGCGTGACTACACCCAGCCGCTGGCACTGGCCTTGCCCGCGGCGCTGTTGTTCACGGCGTTCCGAGGTTTCTCGCTGGCAGTGAGCCGGCCCAAGGCTGTGATGGTGCTGCAAGTGGGCGGGCTGGCGCTGAAGGTGCCGCTCAACGTGCTGCTGGTGTTCGGCTGGGGGCCCGTGCCGGCAATGGGTGTGGCTGGCTGCGCTTGGGCAACGGCCATGGTCATGGTGTGCCAGTTGGCTGCCGCGCAATGGATGCTGCGCAACGATGACTTTTTCCGCAGCTTCAGGATCGTGCCGCTGTGGCATTCGCGCCCCGAGCGGGCGGCCTTGGCCAAGCTGTTCAAGCTGGGGCTGCCAATGGGCGGCTCCATCTTGGTGGAGGTGACGGGCTTCACCTTCATGGCCTTCTTCATCGCGCGCTTGGGCACCACGCCGGTGGCCGGGCACCAGATTGCGGTGAACCTGGTGTCCATGATGTTCATGCTGGCGCTGGCCCAAGCCACGGCCGCGGGCACCTTGGTGGCCCAGCACATTGGGGCTCAGCAACTGGTTTTGGCGCGCCAAGTGGGGCGACATGCGCTGCTGCTCTGCGCCATGGTCGCCGCCGTACTGGGCGGCGTGGTGATGCTGGCACGCGAACCCATCGTGGCGCTGTACACCAACAACCCCTTGGCCGCCGCGGCCGCCCTGCCCTTGCTGGTGTGGATCTGGTTCTTTCACTTGGCCGACGCGCTGCAAACCGTGGCCGCTGGCGTGCTGAGGGCCTACCACGTGGCCACCTTGCCGATGGTGGTGTACGTGGTGGCACTGTGGGGCGCTGGCATTGGCGGCGGCTACTGGCTGGCCTTCGGTGCCGCCCAACGCGGCGCGGTGGGCTTTTGGCAGGCGGCCACCTTCGGATTGACGGCCGCCGCCTTGCTGTTGATGGCCTTGCAGCTGAGGGTGGCCCGCAGCGAAGCCAAGGCAGCGGCCGGAAGCCGCTGATCGGATCAGGGCCGGCCGAGCGCGATCACGAACACGCTGCCGCCGCCAGGCCGGGGCTCGCAAAAAGCATCGCCACCGTGCGCCTGGGCGATTTGCCGCACCAGTGACAGCCCCAAGCCCACACCGCCCGCCATCTCGGCATGACCGGGCAGCCGGAAAAAGGGCTCAAAGATGCGCTGCGTGAGCTCGGGCGGCACGCCAGGGCCGCGGTCCAGCACCCGCACCTGCAACTGCGTGCCGTGAGCGGCCAGGGCCGCGCGCTGCTCGTGCCCACCGTAGCGGCGGGCGTTTTCCAGCAAGTTGCGCACCGCGCGGCGCAGCAGCCGCTCGTCGGCTTGCACCACGGTGGGGGTTTGCGGGGGCAGCTCTTCCAATTCGATATCCAGCGCCGCGGCTTCCTCGGCCAAAAGGCCCAGCACGTCGGTTGCTGCCAGCTGCAAAGGGCGGGCCTGGGCTTGCAAACGACTGGACAGCAGCACCTCGTCGACCAAGGCATCCAGCTCCGACAGGTTGCGCTGCACCTCGGCGTCGAGCTGGGCGTGCTGTCCAGACTCAGCACTGGCACGCAGCTGCAAGGCCATCTTGAGCCGAGCCAGCGGTGAGCGCAGCTCATGGCTGGCATTGGCCAGCAGACTTTGGTTGGCTTGCAGCAGCTGCTGTACGCGGTCCGCGGTTTGGTTGAAGCTGCCAGCCAGCGCGGCCACCTCGTCGCGCCCTTCCAGAGCAACACGGTGCGTCAAGTCACCCGCACCGAAACGCTCCACCCCGCGCTGCAGGGCCTCCAGCCGTCGCGTTAAGCGCCGCACCACGGGATAGGCGCCCAGGGCCACACCCACAAACAGCAGCACAAACAAACCGATCAGCACCGATCCGCCGAACTGAGCCACCGCCGGTCGCACGATGCCCGCTGGGGTGACGCCCGCTGCCTCAGGACGGTTGGCGCGCCACGGGCGCATCAGCAGCAACTGGCGGCCGTCGGGCAGTCGGTGCGTCATCACCGCATCACCACGTTCTTCGCGCCGCTCGAAGCGCTGGTTGCTGGCCAGGCGCTGCCCATCCGGCCCCTGCAGCGCCAATGGCATGCGCAGCTGCTGGCTCCAACGCATCAAGGCATCAGCTTGTTCGGACACAGGGGCAGTGGCGGGCGGCAGCGATTGCGCCAACAGCCCTGCCACCGCTTCCAGACGTTCGTCTTGGATGGCCTCGTTTTTCTCCTGCTCCTTCGCCACCTGGCGCTGCGCCAACCAACCGGCGCCCAGCAAAAAGGCCAGCAGCACCCCCACTAGCGTGAGGTAGATGCGCAAGTAGAGCGTTTTCACGCGCTGTCTTGCTTGCGGGCGAAGACGTAGCCCGCGCCGCGCACCGTGAGCAAGCGCTTGGGCGCTTTAGGGTCGTCTTCGATGGCGGCACGGATACGCGAGATGTGCACATCGATGCTGCGGTCAAAGGCCTCCAGCGGGTGGCCCTTGAGCGCATCCATGATTTGGTCGCGCGTCATCACACGGCCCGCGTGGCGGGCCATCACCACCAGCAGTTCGAACTGGTGCCCGGTCAGCGTGCAGTCGGCGCCATCCAGCCGGGCAGCGCGCTCACCCAGGTCGATCTCCAGGCGGCCGAACCGCAGCACCTCGCCGGTGGCCGCCGTGGCGGGCCCCCGGCGCAGCAGCGCTTTGACGCGGGCCAGCAGCTCACGCGGCTCAAAGGGCTTGGCGAGGTAATCGTCAGCCCCAAGCTCAAGGCCAATGATGCGGTCCATCGGCTCACCCCGCGCGCTCAGCATCAGTACCGGCAAGCCGGCCGCCTGAGGCTGGCTGCGCAGGTGGCGGCAGAAGTCGAGCCCGTCGCCATCGGGCAGCATCAGGTCGAGCACCAACAAATCGGGCTGGCCAGCCTTCGCTGCCAACACCTGGCGAGCCGCAGCCAAGCTGGGCGCCACGTGCACGCGGTAGCCCGCACCGCCGAGATAGCCCACGAGCATCTCGGCCAGGCGCGCGTCGTCGTCGACCAGCAGCAACTGCGCTTGGATGCGACCCGACTCAAGCACCGCGCGGGTGCCCCTTCATGCGCTCTTGCATGCGCTGGGCCCGCTTGGCAGCGCGCTCATGCAACTTGGCTCGCTGTTCGGGACTCAACACCCGGCCGGCATCCACCATGGCGCGTTGCATGCGGCTAGCGACTTGGTCACGCAGGGCGCTTTGCTGCTTGCGCAAGGCCTCCAGCGCGGCGGCGTCGATGTTCGGCGCGGCCCACAACTTCATTTGCTGCTCTTGCAGGGCCATGC
>CAZAIR010000015.1:0-19864 GCA_964485225.1 uncultured Burkholderiaceae bacterium | reverse complement strand
GGATGCCCATCGGGTCCAGGTTCTCGATCGAGCACACGATGATGCAGTTGTCCGCGCGGTCGCGGACGACTTCCATCTCGTACTCCTTCCAGCCGATCAGGCTCTCCTCGATCAGCAGTTCCTTGGTGGGCGACAGGTCCAGCCCGCGCTTGCAGATCTCTTCGAACTCTTCCGGGTTGTAGGCAATGCCGCCGCCGCTGCCGCCCAGCGTGAAGCTGGGGCGGATCACCACCGGGAAGCCGCTGCCGCCGATCTCGCTCTGGATGCGACGCTGAACTGCCCAAGCTTCTTCCATCGAGTGCGCGATCCCGCTCTTCGCAGACTCGAGGCCGATCTTGGTCATCGCGTCTTTGAACTTGCTGCGGTCTTCGGCTTTCTCGATGGCGTGCTCATTGGCGCCGATCATCTCGACGCCGTACTTGGCCAGCACGCCTTCGCGATGCAGGTCCAGTGCGCAGTTCAACGCGGTTTGGCCGCCCATGGTGGGCAGCACGGCATCGGGCCGCTCTTTGGCAATGATCTTCTCGACCACCTGCCAGGTGATGGGCTCGATGTAGGTCGCGTCGGCCGTTTCCGGGTCGGTCATGATGGTCGCAGGGTTGCTGTTGACCAAGATGACGCGGTAGCCCTCCTCGCGCAGCGCTTTGCAAGCTTGCGCGCCGGAATAGTCGAATTCACACGCCTGGCCGATGACGATCGGGCCAGCGCCAATGATGAGGATGCTCTTGAGGTCGGTGCGCTTGGGCATGTTCTTCTTATTCCTTGGCCATCAGGGCGGTAAAGCGGTCAAACAGGTAGCCAATGTCATGCGGCCCTGGGCTGGCCTCGGGGTGGCCCTGGAAGCTGAAGGCAGGCACATCGGTGCGCGCAATGCCTTGCAAGCTGCCGTCGAACAGGCTCACGTGCGTGGCGCGCAGGTTGGCCGGCAGGCTGTCGGCTTCGACGGCGAAACCGTGGTTCTGGCTGGTGATGCTGACGCGGCCGCTGTCCAAGTCCTTCACTGGGTGGTTGCCACCGTGGTGACCGAACTTCATCTTGAAGGTCTTGGCACCGCTGGCCAGCGCCAAGATCTGGTGACCCAAGCAAATGCCGAACACCGGCGTGCCAGTGGCCAGCAGGGTGCGGGTGGCGGCAATGGCGTAGTCGCAGGGCTGCGGGTCGCCAGGGCCGTTGGACAAGAACACACCATCGGGCTTGAGCGCCATCACGCGCTCGGCCGGGGTTTGGGCCGGCACCACGGTCACGCGGCAGCCGCGTGACACCAGCATGCGCAGGATGTTGCGCTTCACGCCGAAGTCGTAAGCCACCACGTGGAAGCGACCGCCCTCGGGCGTCTCGAAGCCTTTGCCGAGCGCCCACTCGCCCTCGGTCCAAACGGCTTCGTCGGTGCGGCTGACGACCTTGGCCAAATCTTGGCCGGCCATGTTGGGTGCGCCTTGCGCCAGCGCCAATGCCTGGGCCCAGTGCGCATCGGTCACGGCCTCACCGGCGGCCAGCGCCAGGATGCAGGCATTCTGTGCGCCGGTGCTGCGCAATATGCGCGTCAGCCGCCGGGTGTCGATGCCGGCAATGCCCACGCAGCCTTCGGCGGCCAGGTAGTCTTGCAAGCGCTGTTGGCTGCGGAAATTGCTGGGCTGGGCGGGCACTTGGCGCACCACCAAGCCGGCCGCCTGCACGCGCGGCGATTCCAAATCTTCAGCCGTGACGCCGTAGTTCCCAATGTGCGGGTAGGTCAGGGTGACGATTTGGCGGCAGTAGCTGGGATCGGTCAGGATCTCTTGGTAGCCGGTGAGCGCGGTGTTGAACACCAACTCACCCACGGTTTGGCCGCTGGCGCCGATAGCGTGGCCCAAGAAGCGGGAACCGTCTGCGAGCACCAGCAAGGCGCTGGCAGTGTGTGCGGGGAATGACAAATGGCGGCTCCGTATGAGCGCGCCCCGCCTGCCTTCACATTTCTGCGGCCTGGTACTGGGGATTCGAAGGGTGTTGGGTTCGAGGCGCGCTGGGTCAGGGTAAACCTGATGAGTATAGCGGCCCCCACACCGGCAAGCCGCCCGGTGCCCACCACCACAAGCCCTTGAGTTGTGAAGGGTTTGGCCCCAACTCAAGAAGGCTTCCTAGAATCGAAACGTCCCCCTACCCTATTGGAGTCCTTGGATGAACCAGCCGATGCCCGCCGCCTACGGCGGCCTCTCAACCAACGCAGCACAGCGCAACCGCGTGCTGCGCAACACCTATGCCCTGCTGGCCGTGTCGATGGTGCCCACCGTCTTGGGCGCTTGGCTCGGTGTGAGCACCGGCATCGTCCAAAACCTCGGCATGGGCATGAGCCTGTTGCTGTTTTTCGGCGGCTCGATCGCGCTGATGTGGGCGATCGAGAAGAACAAGGATCGCGCGGCCGGTGTTTACTTGCTGCTGGGCTTCACGTTCTTCATGGGCCTGATGCTGTCCCGACTGGTGGCGCGCGTGCTGGGCTTCAGCAACGGCGCTTCGCTGATCATGACCGCGTTCGGCGGCACGGCGGCGGTGTTCTGTGCCATGGCCATGTTGGCCACGACCATCAAGCGCGACCTGTCCAGCATGGGCAAGTTCTTGACGGTGGGCGCGGTGATCTTGCTGGTGGCGATGCTCGCCAACATCTTCCTGCAGTCCAGCGCTTTGATGCTGACGCTGCTGGTGGCGATGTTGGGCCTGTTCAGCGCTTTCCTGCTGTACGACATGAAGCGCGTCATCGACGGCGGCGAGACCAACTATGTGTCGGCCACGCTGGCGATCTACCTGAACGTGTTCAACATCTTCCAAAGCTTGTTGTCGCTGCTCGGCATCTTCGGTGGCGAGCGCGAATAAGCCGACAGGCACGCACATGTATCTACAACAAGGGGCCTTCGGGCCCCTTGTTGCATTCAGGGCCTGTCGAAGACGGCGATGCTCTCCGTGTGGGCCGTGTGCGGGAACATGTTCACCACGCCAGCAGCGCTCAGGCGGTAGCCCGCCAGGTGCACCAGCACGCCCGCATCACGGGCCAGGGTGGCAGGGTTGCAACTGACGTAGACCATGCGCTTGGGTGGCTGCCAGCCCGGCGCCAGGCTTGGGTCTTGCACGGCGTCGGCCACCGCTTTGACCAAGGCGAACGCGCCTTCTCGGGGCGGGTCGATCAGCCAGCGGTCGGCGCTGCCATAAGCCGCCAAATCAGCCGGGACCAACTCGAACAGGTTGCGCGCGGCGAACTGCGTGCGCTCGCTCAGGCCGTTGCGATGCGCGTTCTCACGTGAGCGCGAGACCAAGGTCTCGCTGCCCTCGATACCCAGCACCTGCGCGCAACGCGTTGCCAACGGCAAGGTGAAGTTGCCCAGGCCACAGAACCAATCGATGACGCGTTCGTGCGCCTCGGGTGCCAAAAGGCGCAAAGCGCGCTCGACCAAGAGGCGATTGATGTCGTGATTGACCTGGGTGAAATCGGTGGGCTTGAACGGCATGTGGATGCCGAACTCGGGCAAACGGTACGCCAGCTCGGGACCGCCTTCGTCGAGCAAGTGCACGGTGTCCGGCCCCTTGGGCTGTAACCACCACTGCACGTCGTGCTCGGCCGCGAAGGCCCGCAACTGCGCGGCGTCCGCGGCTGACAAGGGCTCGAGGTTGCGCAGCACCAGTGCCGTGACGGTGTCGCCCATCGCCAGCTCGATCTGCGGCAGCTTCTCGCGCGCATCCATGCGGCCGATGAGGGCGCGCAGGGGCATCAGCAAATCGCTCACCTTGCGCGGCAGGATGGCGCAGCTCTGCATGTCGGCTACATAGCGGCTCTTGCGCTCGTGAAAGCCGATCAGCACCGTGCCCTTTTTGGCCACGTAGCGCACCGACAAGCGGGCACGACGGCGGTAGCCCCAGGCAGCACCCTCCATGGGACGCAGCACCTGTTCGGGCACCACCTTGGCCAAGTGCTTGAGGTTGTCTTCCAGCACGCGCTGCTTGGTGGCCACTTGGCTGGCCGGGTGCAAATGCTGCATCTTGCAGCCACCGCACGAGCCAGCGTGCAGGCCAAAGTGGGGGCAGGCGGGTTGCACACGCTGGCTGCTCTCGCGGCGCATCGCTAGCAGCGTGCCCTGCTCCCAGTTGTTCTTGCGCCGGCCCACCTGGACCAGCACTTGTTCGCCCGGCAGCGCGCCGTCAATGAACACCACCTTGCCATCGGCGCGGTGGGCCACGCCCTGGGCCTCGAGGTCGATGGACTCGACCTGCAGCCATTCGTCATTCGTCGTCATGACGCCATTAGAACAAGGCGCCGCGCTGGATACCCTGACGCAGCAGATTGCGCTTGAGTTTGTCGAGCGCTTCGACTTGGATTTGCCGCACGCGCTCGCGCGTGAGCTGCAGTCGCTGGGCCAACACGTCGAGGGTTTCAGGCTCGGCATGACCCAGCCCGAAACGACCGCCGAGCACCTCCCGTTCACGCGGACTGAGGGCAGACAGACCGGCGCGGAGCAGCAGTTCGACTTCGTGGTGTTGGCGCTCTCCTGCCGGATCCACGGCTTGTGGATCCGGCAATTGGTCAAGCGCGGCAGGCTCAGCACCGTCGTCGCCGGCGTCAGCCGCCGCATCCAAGGAGCTAGGCGGTGCCAGATGCGCGAGCAGATCGTGAACCTCGGCCACGGGGCGGTGCAGCCACTGGGCGATGTCCTCAGCACGAACCGGCTTCGCCAGCTCACGGGGCAGGGCCTCCAAAGCTCGCCGTGCGCGCAGCACTTGGTTCAGGTCACGCACCACGTGCACGGGCAGTCGAACGAGGCGCGTTTGCTGCAGCAACGCGCGCTCAACGGCTTGGCGAATCCACCAGCTGGCGTAGGTCGAAAAACGGAAGCCGCGCTCAGGCTCGAACTTCTCGATCGCATGGATCAACCCGAGATTGCCCTCTTCGATCAAATCTGGCAGTGGCAGACCCCGCCCCATGTAGGACTTGGCGACCGAGACGACGAGCCGCAGGTTGCGCTCGATCATCAACTGACGCGCGGCGAAATCACCTGAACGGGCACGCGTCGCGGTCGCAAACTCTTCCTCGGGGCTTAGCAGCGGCACGCGCCGGATGTCACGCAAGTAACGCTGCAGGACATTAGCGCCCGAAGGGTCGTCAGCATCGGTGGATGACGATGATGAAACCACCCGCCGCGCAAGATCGCTGTCGGCGTGGCCGTCTCCATCGGCATCAGATTCGGGCGGCGCGACCTGCATGGCAAAGCTCCAGCCCGTTGCGGCGTTGACCTAGCGAGGGGGCAAGAGTCGCGCCGGATCGACCGGCTTACCTCTGCGGCGGATTTCGAAGTGCAACTTGACCGTGTCGCTCTCGGTATTGCCCATCTGGGCAATCTGTTGACCGCGGCGGACCACTTGGTCTTCCTTGACCAACAGCACCTGGTTGTGGGCGTAGGCACTGAGGAAGGTGTCGTTGTGCTTGATCACGATCATGTTGCCGTAGCCGCGGATGCCTGAGCCGGCATACATCACCGTGCCATCGGCCGCGGCCAGCACAGGCTCGCCGGCTTTACCACCGATGGCCAAGCCATTGTTGTTCCGTTGCTCGTCGAAAGATGCGATCACGGCGCCGGGCGCCGGCCAAGCCCAATTGACCTCACTCCCAGCCGCAGGAGCAGCGGCAGGAGCCGGTACCGGCACCGCAGGGGGGGCCGACGCCGCAACGGCTGCAGTTGAGGCACCTGAACTGGCGGTCATGCCCGCCGATGGAGCGCTGGCAATGGGTGGCTTGGCCTCAAGGGGCTTGGTCTCGATCTTGGCAACAGGCGCCACGGGCCGCGTAGCGGGGGCCTCCACCGGGGCGGCCACCCGCAACACTTGGCCGACTTCGATCAGGTTTGGGTTGTCCAGGCCATTCCAGCGGGCCAACTCGCGCCAACCCACGCCTTGGTCCAGCGCGATGCGGATCAGGGTATCGCCTGGGCGCACGGTGTAGAAGCCGGGGCGGGCTTCGGCGACCGCAGCCGGCTTCGTATCTTGAGCGGCGGAAGTGGTTGGGGCCGTGACCGGCGCGCTTGGGCGCACCCGGTCTTCCACGGGAGCGCGATGTGGCTTCGGGGTTTGACAGCCAGTCAGCATGGCCACCAACAGGGCGGCTGCCACAACGGCGCGACTCAACGAGGCAGGGGAGGCAGCAAGGTCAAGCACAGGCATCAATGGGCTGTGGCGTGACCGAGGAGGCCAACGCCGGATGGGTCAAACGACGCCGGATTTTAGAGGGACGAACAGCACGCCCTCGTGCTGCGATCGTTGCCAATGGCTTCGGCCGTCGCGCAGCACGTGATCGATCACGACCAACACTTGGCTGCCGCCTGCCACCGTGGTCGGGGCCACCAAGCGCCCTCCGGGCGCCAGCTGCTGCAACCATGTGGCCGGGACCTCTTCACCGCCAGCAGCGGCAATGATGGTGTCGTAAGGGCCGCCGGCGAGTTGCACCAGCTGCCCATCGCCATGCAGCGTGCGCGGCGCGTGCGGCCAGCCGAGCTCTTGACGCAAAGCCTCCAACCGCGGCTTGGCTTGGGCATGCAAGGCAGCAATGCGCTCCACGGTCACCAAACTACGGCACAGGCAAGCCAGCAGCGCGGCTTGATAACCGCAGCCCGTGCCGATCTCCAGCACCCGCCCCATGTGGCCCAACTTTTGCGCTTGATGGCCCTGTAATGCCAAGGCCAGCATGCGTGCGACCACCGAGGGCTTGGAGATGGTTTGGCCGTGTCCGATGGGCAAACTGGTGTCTTCGTAGGCCTGCGGGGCCAAGGCACTGTCAACGAAACGGTGGCGTGGTACGCGAGCGAAAGCATCGAGCACCACCTCGGGCGCCAACCCCTGGCTGCGCAAGCGCGCCACCATGCGCAGTCGCACGCCGGGTGAATCCAAGCCAATGCCGCTGGGCGCGGCCAAGCGTGCAGCGTCGGCCACGGCTTGACTCAACAGCCGCTGCGGCCGCAGCACGGCGCCGCGTTGCTGGCTCATGACCAGCGACCGCGCCAATGAGCGAGCTGGTCGTGGTGGGTCAGGTCGACCTGCAGCGGCGTGATCGAGACTTGGTTCTGTGCCGTGGCGTAAAAGTCAGTGCCCTCTCCGGCTTCGCGGACATCGCCAGGGGGGCCAATCCAGTACACCGTCTCCCCGCGAGGGTTGACCTGCGCAAATGATTCAGAGTTGGCGTGCCGGCGCCCCAGCCGGGTGACCACGCGCGGCAAAGTGTCGGCCTGCGGGTGGTTGGGGATGTTGACGTTGAGCAGGAACGGGTGGTCCAGCGGACCGGCCAGCACCTGCTGGATGATGCTGCGTGCTGTGCGAGCGGCGGCCGGCAGTTCCAACCAATCGCGGTGCACCTGGGAGAAGGCGATGGCCGGGATGCCGAACAGGTAGCCTTCAGTGGCAGCGGCCACAGTGCCAGAGTAGATGGTGTCGTCGCCCATGTTGGCGCCGTTGTTGATGCCGCTCAGCACCAAGTCGGGCCGCCAAGGCAACAGGGGCGCGGTCAAAGCCAGGTGCACGCTGTCGGACGGCGTGCCATTCACGAATCGAAACCCGTTGCTGGCCCGGTGCACGGTCAAAGGCCGGTGCAGCGACAGAGAATTCGACATGCCGCTTGCGTTTTGCTCTGGCGCAATGACTTCGATCTCGCCAAGGCCCTGGCAGGCCTCCACGAGCGCTGCCAAACCAGGGGCCAAGTAACCGTCGTCGTTCGCGATGAGGATGCGCATCGCAGCATTGTAGAAAGCGCCCGTGTGCCGCCCTTACCGGGGATGCACGGGGATAGGCCCCGCGCACCGGGGGCTGGTGCAGCAAAGCACCTTCGTTAGCATGAGGGCTCACAACAGCGGTTCACCATGACGGTCAAAGTCCTCATCCTCGAAGACAACCCAGTTGCTCGGAGCTTCCTGTGCAAGGTGGTGCGCGAGAGCTTCAGCGATACGCTGGAGATCATCGAAACCGCCGACCTCGAGTCGGCACGCCGGGAGGTGGCACGACTGGGCGTCGAGGCCTACGGCATCAAGCTGCTGCTGGTTGACCTGGAGTTGCCGGACGGCAGCGGGATGGAGTTGCTGCGCGAACTGACAGGCAGCGCGGCGCTGAAGATCGTCACGACGCTGTACTCCGACGACGACCACCTGTTCCCGGCCCTGCAGTGCGGTGCCGACGGCTACCTGCTCAAGGAAGACCGCTTCGAGGTGCTGGTGGAGGAGTTGCAGCGCATCGTGCGCGGGCAACCGCCGCTTTCACCGGCCATTGCACGCCGTCTGCTGAGCCACTTCCGCCCATTGAACGTGGACAGTGCCAGCATGGGGCTGAACAGTGGCTTCGGTGGTTTGTCGGCAGGGGCATCGGGCCATTCACGACCAGTGGCCCTGGACCCGATGGCAGCCGAAACCACGCGGCTGTCGCCGCGCGAGAACGAGGTGCTGACCTACCTGAGCAAAGGTTTCACGATCAAGGAGATCGCGAACCTGATGGGCATCAAGTGGTACACGGTGAACGACCACATCAAGTCGATTTACAAAAAGCTCAACGTTTCCAGCCGCGCGGAAGCCGCGGTGCTGGCCAGCAAGCAAGGGCTGGTTTAAGGCCGTTGACCCGCGGCAGTGACTGGACGCTTCAGTCGGTCAGGGTGATCTGAACCTGCGCGCCTTCAGGCAGTTTGCGGATGCGCTCGTGCAACTGACCGCTGGCTGCAAAGTGCGCCGCTGCGCTGGTAGGGTGCATGTTTTCGGCACTGAAGCTGCCCTCGGCAAAGATCGGCAGGATGGCAAAGGTGTAGCACTGGTCCGGGCCCAGCACCTTGCCCTGGATACGCAACACGTCGACCAACCCTGGCAAGAACCACTCGTCGGTTGCATCGGTGCGCAGGCGCTGGGCGAACTCAGTACGTGAGTCGGCCACATGCTCGAGGGCTGCGGTGGCGGTGCTGAGCCACCAGATGGAGCCGGCGGGCATCTCCAAGAACACGTCGCCGATGGCCGAGAAGAGCACTGGGGTCCACTGCTCGCCCAACTGCCAGCCCCACGAACGGCGCAAGGCGCTAACGGCCGCATCACTGGGCTGGAAGGTCACTTGTGCCCAGGTGGCCATGTTGCAGCCTGTGCGCGTCAGGCAAAGCCCTGCGCCTGGTAGCTGGCGTAGGCGGCTTGAGTCAGGGCCTGCAGCTCGCGCACCAGAGGCTCATCCACCGCTTTGAAGTTGAAGCAGGACTTGCCCTGCATGCGGGCCTTGAGCTCGGGCGACACCGCGTCCAGCAGCGTGGGCGCCAAGTAGATGGGCATCAGGTGGTAGCTGACATACCCCTTCTTCAACTGCACGGCCCCAAAGAACAGCGGCTTCTTGTTCTTCTGGATGTGCAAGGTGTCGACGTACAGCTCAGAGTCGTCATCACGCACCGCCTTGAGCTGTCTGGCATAGGGCGCCATGAGAACCCGCAGTGCCGTGAAGACGGGGGGCAGATCGGCCATGTTGCTTGCACCAATGATGGGGCTGACGATTGTGATGCCGCCTTGGTCAGGCCAAAATACTGTGTTTTTATACAGCTAATGGGCCCCGGCCAGCCATGCCCCAAGCCGCCTTACAGGTGCTATCCAACTTCAGCTTCCTGACTGGCGCCAGCCACCCAGAAGAGCTGGTGCGCCGCGCGGCCGAGTTGGGCTTGGGGGCGCTGGCCTTGACGGACGACTGCAGCTTGAGCGGCGTGGTGCGCGCCCACGTGCAGGCCAAGCAGCACCCCGATCTGAAGCTGTTGATTGGGGCGCGCTTTGATGTGCACCGCAACCCAGGGCGGGTGCTGGCGCTGCGCCGGGCGCCCGATGAGGAGCAGCCCGGCTTGGATGTGGGGCTGGACTGGCCGCAGGCGCCGCCCGATGAGGGGCCGCTGTTCCGGCTGCTGCTGATCGCGCCCGACCGCGAGGCCTACGGCAACCTGAGCCAGTTCATCACCGATTTGCGCTGCGCCGCACCCAAGGGCAGCTACCGCCTGCACTGGCGCGGCGTGGCACCGCAGCACCTGGGCGGATTGCTGGCGGTGGCGCTGCCCTGCCGGCGCGCACGCGACAGCGAGCTGCTGGGCATTGGCCGCTGGCTGCTGCACCACTTTGCCGGGCGGGCTTGGCTGGGGGTGGCGCTGACGCAGCAGATGGACGACGCGCGCTGGCTGGCGCGGCTGCGCTGGCTGGCCACACAAACCGCCCTGCCCTTGGTGGCAGCGCCCGAGGTGCTGATGCACCGTGCCCAGCGCAAGCCGCTGCAAGACGTGATGACGGCCACGCGACTGCGCCAACCGCTGCACGCCTGCGGCCATGCACTGCAAGCCAATGCCAACGCGCATTTGCGGGTGCTGGGGGTGCCTTACGAAGCGGCGTGGCTGCAGGAGGCGCAGGCGCTGGCGGCGCGCTGCCACTTCAGCCTGGACGAGCTGCGCTACGAGTACCCGACCGAGGTGGTGCCGGCCGGCGAAAGCCCGGCCGGCTACCTGCGCCGCATCACCTGGGAGGGCAGCGGCCGGCGCTACCCCCTGGGGGTGCCGGCGGCGGTGCAGCTGCAGGTGGAGCACGAGCTGGCCTTGATCGAGGAGCTGCAGTACGAGCACTACTTCCTGACCGTGGCCGACATCGTGGCCTTCGCGCGGGGACGGGGCATCTTGTGCCAGGGGCGGGGCTCGGCGGCGAACTCAGCGGTGTGCTACTGCCTGGGCATCACCGAGGTGGACCCGGCACGCGCCAGCGTGCTGTTCGAGCGCTTCATCAGCCGCGAGCGCAAGGAGCCGCCCGACATCGATGTGGACTTCGAGCACCAGCGGCGCGAGGAGGTGATCCAGTACCTGTACGCCAAGTACGGCCGCCGCCGCGCGGGGCTGACCGGGGTGGTGGTGAGCTACCGGCCGCGCAGCGCCATCCGCGATGTGGGGCGGGCGCTGGACATGCCGCCCGAGACGCTGGAACGCATCGCTAAAGACCACCAGTGGTGGGACGGCGCCCAGCTGCGCTCCGACGCCTTGGCCCAGGCCGACGACGCCCACCGCAGCGGCCTGCTGTTTGGCCTGGCGCAAGAGCTGATCAGCATGCCGCGCCACCTGAGCCAGCACGTGGGCGGCTTTGTGCTCACGCGCGGGCTGCTGTCGCGCTTGGTGCCGATCGAGAACGCCGCCATGGCGCAGCGCACCGTCATCCAGTGGGACAAAGACGACCTCGACGCCCTGGGCCTCTTGAAGGTGGACGTGCTGGCGCTGGGCATGCTGAGCTGCATCCGCCGCGCACTCGACGTGCTCAGCGTGCAGCGCGGCGAGCGCATGGAGCTGCAAGACATCCCGGCAGAAGACCCCGCCACCTACGCCATGCTGTGCCGGGCCGATTCGGTGGGCACCTTCCAGGTCGAGAGCCGCGCCCAGATGAGCATGCTGCCGCGCCTGCGGCCGCGCACCTTCTACGACCTGGTGATCGAGGTCGCCATCGTGCGCCCCGGCCCCATCCAGGGCGGCATGGTGCACCCCTACTTGCAACGCCGGCAGGGCTTTGAGCGTGTGGTCTACCCCAGCGACGCGCTGAAAGTGGCCTTGGAGCGCACGCTGGGCGTGCCGATCTTCCAAGAGCAGGTGATGCAAGTGGCCATGATTGCCGCCGGCTTCAGCCCCGGCGAGGCCGACCAGCTGCGCCGTGGCATGGCCGCCTGGAAGCGCAAGGGCAACCTGAGCGAGTTCAAGGAACGCCTCTTCAGCGGCATGGCCGAGCGCGGCTACAGCACCGCGTTTGCCGAGCAGATTTACGCGCAGATCCAAGGCTTCGCCGAGTACGGCTTCCCCGAAAGCCATGCCGCCAGCTTTGCCCTGCTCACCTACGCCAGCAGCTGGATCAAGTGCCACGCGCCGGCGGTGTTCCTGTGCGCCTTGCTCAACAGCCAGCCGCTGGGTTTCTACACGCCCAGCCAGCTGGTGCAAGACGCCACGCGCCACGGCGTGCAGGTGCTGCCGCCCTGCGTGAACGCCAGCTTTTGGGAAAGCACGGTGCAAGACGACGGCGCGGTGCGCTTAGGGCTGCACTTGGTGCGCAGCTTCACGGCCGCGGCCGCGCAGCGGCTGGTGGCCGCCCGCGAAGGCCCTGACAGCGCCCGCGCGCAAGCCCAAACCCCGGGCGAGCCCACCAACCCTTGGACCCACGGCCCCTACGCGCCAATGGGGCCGGCGCGCCGCCTCTTCAACAGCGCCGACGAGCTGCAGCAGCGCGCGGCCCTGAACCGGACCGAGCTGGAGCAACTGGCCGCCGCCGATGCCTTGCTGGCCTTGAGCGGCCAGCGCCGCCAGCAGCTGTGGGACGCCGCCGCACTGACCCGCCTGCCCACCCTGCTGCAAGACGCCCCGCCCCAAGAAGAACCCCTGGCACTGCCCACCGCCCCCGAGGCCGAAGAAGTGGTGTGGGACTTTGCCGCGCTGGGCCTGACCCTGCGCAGCCACCCGCTGGCCTTGCTGCGCCGGCGCCTGGCCAAAGCCGGCTTCATGGACGGCCAGCAACTGGCCGCCCTGCCCCACCGCCGCCTGGCGCGCACCGTGGGCCTGGTGACGGTGCGCCAGCAACCGGGCACGGCCAAGGGGGTGACCTTTTTGTCGATCGAGGACGAAACCGGCACCCAGCAGGTGATCGTGTGGCGGGCGGTGCGCGAGCGCTACCGCCGCGAGGTGCTGCACGCGCGGCTGTTGGCGGTGTGGGGCGTGTGGCAACGCGAAGGGGTGGGAGACGGCGCCGTGTGCAACCTCATTGCCCACCGCCTGCAAGACCTGACGCCCTGGCTGGGCGAACTGGCGCACAGCAGCCGGGACTTTCACTGACGCTGGCCGCGCCAGCAGAGCCCGGCTTACTTGCCCAGCACGCGCCGACGGCGCTGGGCTTGATTCAGGTGCTGCAGCAGGTTGCGCTCAGCCATTGGGGGCAAGCCCACAAAGGCACAGCCCAGCACCATGCCCTCGGGGGTCTCGCGCTGGTGCTCGACACGCAGGGTGACGGCGATGCGCTGACCGCGCTCCAGCTCGATATCAATCCCTTCCAACACGGTGTTGATGCTGGGCAGCGGCGTTTGGGCCGGCCAGCGCAGCCCTAAGCCGCCGGCGCTCAAATCACACAGCACCAACCGAAGGGGACTGGTGCGCTGTGGTGCATGCCAAAAAGCACGCGGGAAGTGTGGGCTGGCGGGGGGCACACGGAACGCTTGACGCCGCTGATGGCGGCGCATGACCGGAGGCAGCGCGATGCGCAACACGGGCAGGCCTTCGTGGGTCAACAGACTGCGTGTACCCAACTCGAAATCCATGCGGATCTTGTCCAGCGTCACTTGAACCTGGACCGGACCGTCGGTCAACCAAGCGGGCAATGCAGTGACCTGCATACCGGGCCAGCGCAAATCGACGGTTGCGGCATCGCGGTCGACGCGCAGCAAGCTCAGCGTCACCGCGTCCCCCTGGGGGGACTGCAGCGCCAGCTTGGCGTTGACTTGCTGCGCTTGGCTGAGCCAAGCGGCGATCTCGGTCGGGTGCGCGATCTCGAGTTCGTCGACAGGCGGTTGTTCGTCGCTCATGAGGTGGGCGCGCGGCTTGCTGTGCGCCGCGTCCCACTCAGTGTACGGTTGGCTTCCCGGGGGCGACCCAACGGCCGATGTCATCGAGCCAGGGCTCAGCCAGGGCACGGATCTCGGCATCGTTGATCAGGATGCGCTGCATGATGCGCGCTTTCAGTGGGGCCTCGTCGCTGCTGAGGCTTTGGTCATCGGCGGCGTGTTTGAGCTGGGCAATAAGGAGCGCACAAGCTCCTTCGAGCTTCACCACCTCGTCCCAATTGCCGCAGCGGGCGCAGGCCAACATCTCGGCACTGGCTTGTTCGATGGCTTCGTAATAGCTGATGAGTTGAGCGTTCACGGGTGGGGCATCCGGGCAAGGGGTTGCATCAGGCAGCGGCTGCGGTGGTGGGCGTGATCTGCGACCAGGCTTCGCGAACCGGGGTCAGCAGCGTGCGCACTTCTTGCAAAGCGACCAGGTCATCACGCAGGTTGGCTTGGGTCAAGCGCAAGCTGGCGTAGCCGTACAGCTCGCGCAACTGCACCGCAAGGGCACCGCCCTGCTCCAGATCCAGACCGGCTTTCAGCCCCTCGTCCAAGATGCGGACCGCCTTGGACAAGGCCAATGCCTTGATCTCGCGCTGCCCGTTGACCAGTGCGCCCTCGGCCTTGGCCAAAGCGTCGAACAAGCCATCGAACAACATGACGATGAGCCGGTGCGGGCTGGCATCGTGTACCTCGGTCTCCAAGCCAATGCGGCTGTAGAGGCTAGAGGGGCGCTGATTGCGGGGAGAGAAGGGAGAGCTGGATCCGTACATGGGGCACCTGCACGCTGGGATGCCCTTGTTTTCGACCGCTGCGCCGGGGACTTGAGTGGTGCCAGCCTTGGGTTTGCGGCCCGCATACCGGGCATTTCACGCAAAAGGGCCGCGCGCTGGCGCAGCCCTTTGGGCTCACAGGCGCTGCAGTTGGTTTTGCAGGTACGTGGACAAACTGGTTGCACGGCTCATGGTGCCGTCCAACGCGGTGTACTGAGCGCGAAGGCGCTTCTCAGTCAGTTCAACGCGGCGCTCCAGCTCATCGTTGCGCTTGTCGTTTTGGGTGATGCGCGACTGCAGCCCGCTCTTGCGGTTCTCAAGGCGACCGTCGGTATCCAGAAAACCATCCAACAAGGTCTTGAACCGCTGGCTGATGCCGTTGTTGCCCGCGTTACCGCTGTCCACACCGGAGAAGAAGGCCCGCACCTCGGGCAACTTGTCGGTTAACGCTTTGTCAAGCTTGGCAGCATCGATCTTCAGCGTACCGTCGGCGCCGGGGTCCAGGCCCAGGTCAGCCAAGCGGCCGATGCTGCCACCCAACGTGGTGCTGCTACCGGCCAGACTGCGCAACTGCGCCTGGATGCCCACCACGGTGGAGTCGCCCCGCAATGGTCCGCCGGTGCGGGTGGCCGGGTCGGTGCGGATCTGCTCGCGCACCAGCTTGATGGCCTCGTTGTAGGCGTTGGCGAAGTCGGTAACGGCCTTTTTGATGCCTTCCTTGTCCTGCGACACGGTGACCGTGGCCGTCGACTGCGCCTTGAGCAGGTTGAAAGTCACACCCTCCACGGCGCCGGCCACCTGGTTGGTGGCGCTGACGATGTCGATGCCGTTGATGTTCACCTCGGCATTGCCTGCCGTTTGCTTGCTCAACCCCGGGTTGATGGGCGCAGGCACGGCGCTGGGGTCGTACGCGAAGCGCGACAAACCCGCGTTATCGGTCGGGTTGCCGTCGTCGTCAGCCACCTCCACTTTGAACCCATTGGCCTGGCCGCTCTGCGTACCGCGCATCACCAAACGGGAGCCGTTGACATCAGTGACCACGCTGGCTACCACGCCCGCCTTCAATGCGTTGATCTGGTCGCGCACCTTTTCCAGCTGATCGGCACCCGTGATGATGGGAATCACCAACGCGGTGCGCGAAGGGTCGGCGGCAAAGCCGGTCAGGTCGTTGCTGAACTGCCCAAAGGTGATGGTGAGCGTGCCTGTGCCAGTGCTGCTGTTGGTCGGCACCGGGTCGCTGGCCAAAGACTGCACTTTGGCCAGCTTGCTGACGTTGACGGTGTAGCTGCCCGCCGCAGCGCCTGAGGCAGTGGTGGCCGTGGCCACGGTGGCATCGCTAGTGGCTCCCGTGACCCCGGTGTACGTGTCGGCGCGATTCAGCCTGACCGCCGCATCTTTCACCGCAGAAAGCTGCGACTGCAAACGACCAAAGGCCGACAACTGGGTCTTGAGCCCGTCCGTGCGCTGCTTGAGCTGGTTGATCGGCGTGCGCTCTACCGCCACCAGACGCGAGATGAGGCCCTCGACATCCAGCCCACTGCCGATGCCGGCCGAACTGATTGAAGCCATGCCGCGATCTCCTTTATCTAGCCATGCAAAAAGGCGGCCGCCCCAAGGGGATCGTCCGCCTTCGTCTTTTCGACCGCCTGCATGCCAACTTTAGGCCGCTGAAGCCAAAAAAATGTGGGGTTTTACCGGCGCGGCCGGCGTGCCGCGCTCAACCCCGCAGCAGCTGCAGCACCTGCTGCGGCAGCTGGTTGGCCTGCGCCACCATGGCCGTGCCAGCCTGTTGCAGGATGTTGGCACGGCTGAGGTTCGAGGTTTCAACGGCGTAGTCGGCGTCCATGATGCGGCTGCGGGCGGCCATCTGGTTCTCGTAGCTGATCTGCAAGTTGCTGACCACCGCCTCGAAGCGGTTTTGCTGGGCGCCCAGCACCGCGCGGTCACCGTTGATCTTGTCAAAGGCCGCATCGATGTTGGTAATGACCGTCGCCAAGTCGTCGATGGTGGTGGAGCCGCCGATGGCAGCCCTGCCGTTACCCGTCGAATCCAGCCCGGTGATGATGGTCACCAGCGGGTCGATCGATAGATTGGTGGTGGTGAACTCGATCACGTCGTTATCGGTCGTGTTCGCGCCCACCTGGAACACCTGGGAGCCCGCCGCCTCACCCAGCACGGCTTTGCCGTTGAAGGTGGTGCCACGGATGTTGCGCTGGATTTCCTTGGCGAGTTCACCGAACTCGCGGTCCAGCGCGTCTTTATCGCTGCTGGAGTTGGTGGCGTTGCGGGCTTGGACCGTCAGCTCTCGCATGCGCTGCAAGTTGTCGGTCACACGGGCCAACGCGCCTTCGGCGACCTGCGCCAGAGAGATGCCGTCGTTCGCGTTGCGCACGGCGACCGCCATGCCCCTGGCCTGGGCGTGCATGCGCTCTGCGATGGCCATGCCGGCGGCATCGTCCTTGGCGGAGTTCACGCGCATGCCGCTGCTCAGCCGCTGGGTCGCGACCAGCAGTGACGACTGCGAGCTGTTGAGATTGCGCTGCGCATTGAGCGACGCAATGTTGGTGTTGATGATCTGCGGCATCAGGCACTCCTAAGGAATCTGCGCCGGGGCCGAAGGGCCAAACCGGATGAAGCAGATTCTTTAGGGGCGTGCCTGTGCGCAAAAGCTCAAAAAGCGGCCCTTAAGACCGCCAAACCTGCACCTTGCGGTGCAGGGTTTTGCGTCAGCCGCGCAGCAGGGCCAGCACGCCCTGCGGCAGGGCATTGGCCTGCGCAATCATCGAGTTGCCAGCCTGCTGCAAGATGTTGGCGCGGCTCAGGTTGGCAGTCTCGACGGCAAAGTCAGCGTCCATGATGCGGCTGCGTGCAGCGGTCTGGTTCTCGGATGCCACCATCAAGTTGCTGATCACCGCATCGAAGCGGTTTTGCACCGCACCGTAGGTGGCCCGCGCGCTGTTCACGGTGTCCAAGGCCCGATCGATGTTGCTCACCACCGTGGCCAGGGCCGTGGCGTCGCCGTTCAGGTCGCCACCGGTCACGGCGGTGATGTCGGCATTGGCTGAGTAGTCCTGTCCGGTCACCGTGATGATGTCGTCGGCGGTCACGTTGGCACCGATCTGGAACACCTGCGGCGTGGCGCCGTCGGCACCCACCACCTTTTTGCCGTTGAAGGTGGTGCCGCCCAGCACACGGTTGATTTCTTGGCCCAGCTGTTGGTATTCCTGGTCCAGAGAGGCGCGGTCGGCAGTGGTGTTGGTGGCGTTACGGGCTTGGATCGCCAGTTCACGCATGCGCTGCATGGCGTCACCCACTTTGCCCAACGCGCCTTCAGCGGTTTGGGCCAGCGAGATGCCGTCGTTGGCGTTTCGGATCGCGACGATCATGCCGCGCGATTGCGCATTCATGCGTTCGGCAATGGCCAGGCCGGCGGCGTCATCCTTGGCGGTATTCACCCGCATGCCGCTTGAGAGGCGCTGCACCGAAGTGGACAGCGAGGCTTGGCTCATCGCCGTGTTGCGCTGAGCGTTCAGCGAGGCGATGTTGGTGTTGATGATGGCGGGCATGTCGCAGTCCTTCCAAAGGCGTGTTGACGGTTCAGGGTCGAGGGGCACGGCACGCAGCACTGCCAAAGGTGACCCCGGGTGGGGCTACCAGGCCGCGTGTCTTGCGATCCCGTTGGAACCGTTTTCGGACTTCAGAAGGTCGGACTTGAGCCTCCGCCGCGCCAAAGCGGCGTTTCGATCACATGAATTGAGACGGGTTTGCGGGTCATTTCGCCGGCAGCCTGCACACAACCTGGAGGAGAGGCCACCACCTGGCGCGAACTCAGGTGGTGGCTAAGGAGGTGCTTGTGCTGGTGGGCTCAAGTTAGCCGCTTCTTGTACAGGGACGGGGGGGCCCCGTGCGGCGGCTTCACCGAAGGTCAGCGAAGCCGGCCAGGCGTCATCGAAGCAGCGACAACACTTGCTGCGGCAGGGCGTTGGCTTGGGCGATCATCGAATTGCCAGCCTGCTGCAGGATCTGCGCCCGGCTCAGGTTGGAGGTTTCGATGGCGAAGTCGGCGTCGGTGATCCGGCTGCGCGAAGCGGCTTGGTTTTCGCTCGACACCAACAGGTTACTGATCACGGCAT
Source organism: uncultured Burkholderiaceae bacterium (assembly GCA_964485225.1). Taxonomy (GTDB): domain Bacteria; phylum Pseudomonadota; class Gammaproteobacteria; order Burkholderiales; family Burkholderiaceae_C; genus Inhella. Next base: position 1,359 of record CAZAIR010000015.1, on the reverse strand, counting down.
CGAAACGGTTTTGCACCGCACCGAAGGTGGCCCGCGCGCTGTTCACGGTGTCCAGGCCTTTGTCCAAGTTCGCAACGACCGTGGCCAGGGCGGTAGCGTCGCCGTTCAGGTCCCCGCCGGTCACCGCGGTGATGTCGGCGTTGGCCGAGTAATCGGCACCGGTCACCGTGATGATGTCGTCGGCGGTCACGTTGGCGCCAATCTGGAAGATCTGCGGCGTGGCCCCATCAGCACCCACCACCTTCTTCCCGTTGAAGGTGGTGCCGCTCAGCACCCGGCCAATTTCCTGGCCCAGCTGCTGGTATTCCTGGTCCAGAGAGGCGCGGTCAGCGGTGGTGTTGGTGGCGTTACGGGCTTGGATCGCCAGTTCACGCATGCGTTGCATGGCGTCGCCCACTTTGCCCAGCGCGCCTTCAGCGGTTTGGGCCAGCGAGATGCCGTCATTGGCGTTGCGGATGGCGACATTCATGCCGCGAACTTGGGCGTTCATGCGCTCGGCGATGGCCAAGCCGGCGGCGTCGTCCTTGGCCGAGTTGATGCGCAAGCCCGAGGACAAGCGTTGCACGGCCTGGGACAGCTGCGCTTGGCTGGTCGCCGTGTTGCGCTGAGCGTTCAGTGACGTGATGTTGGTGTTAATGACGGCAGGCATGGAACTTTCCTTTCAGCTGGAGTTAAAGGCCCGGGGGCCACAGGAAGGGCCTTCCGGCCCCGACCGACGCCCCGTGACGCACCCCTTGCGAGGGTGAACGCCGCTGAGCCGGACTACGCGATCTGTTCACAGATCCGTTGTGTTGGTTGTCGGTCGCGGGCCGTATGAACTTGAGGGCCTTGTGTCAAGAGGTTCGATCTTTCGAAAACAAGGGCCTTGGCCCGGCAATCTTTCTCGGTCGTCATGGGGCGAGAAGCTGTGCCGCCAAAGGGGGCCAGTTCCGGGGCTCAAGGCCGGTGCGAAATTTCTAAAGTTCTGGTCGTGGAAGCCGAAACGCGCGCGCACGCCACGCACGCGCACACCTTTGAAATCAGCAGGCCCGAGCGGCCAACAAGGATTGCCATGCCAGCCAGCACGCACGTGAAGCACACCCCAATGCGGGTTCGGACCCCGGCTCAAACCCATCACTTGAACAACTCAGGGGTGATCACCGCGCCCGGGCAATCGATGACGGAGGCGATGGCGCTGCTCAGCGCTGCGCGCAACGCCGCCTACGCCGATGCCGCACGCGGTGACTTGGGCCGCAGCGTGACGCTGCTGCTGAGGGCGCTCGCCACCCAGCCAATGAGCTACGAGTTGCAAAGCGACATGGGGGCCATGCTGCTGGCTGCCGGCGAGTACGCCCATGCCGCCAGCTACGCGCGCTCGGC
>CAZAIR010000014.1:0-20405 GCA_964485225.1 uncultured Burkholderiaceae bacterium | reverse complement strand
GCACCTGCGACAGCGCTTTGACCTGCGCGCCGACCAACGCCTGGCCGGCTTTTCGCATGGCCAGCGCGTGAAGGCCTTGCTGCTGCTGGTGCTGGCCCGCCGCCCGCGCTTGCTGCTGTTGGACGAGCCGACCACGGGTCTGGACCCCCTGGCCCGTGCCGAGGTGCTGGACGCGCTGGCCGAGGTGCTGCTGGACGAGAGGCGCAGCGTGCTGTTTTCGTCCCACCACACGGCGGAGGTGGAGCGCTTGGCCGACCGCATTGGCTTCCTGCATCAGGGAAGGCTGCTGGCCGCTGACGACCGCGACACCTTCTTGGCACGCTGGTGCCGCATCGTGGGCCAAGGTGCGATGCCCGACACGGTGGCCGACTGGCCCGAAGTGGCGCAGTTGCGTCGCAACGGCTCGCTGGTGGAGCTGCGCGTCAACGCCCGTAGTGATGGGCTGCAGCAGCGCTTGCAGGCCGCTGGCCTTCAGATCCGCAGCGTGGAACCCCTCTCGCTGGAGGAGATCTTCGTCACCACCGTCCGCCAACACGCCGGAGCCGCTGCATGAACCGACCGCAAATCCCCGTCATCCGCGCCTTGGTGCTCAAAGACTGGCAGTTGTTCGAGAAGCAATTGGCCGCCTACGTGGGTGCCGGCCTGGTGGCGCTGGCACTGATGGGACACGCCCAGCGCTGGAGCTTTTACCTGGGCTCGCTGTTGCTCATCATCGTGATGGTGGCCGCATCCTGCTTCGCTGTCAGCACCGCTTTGGTCAACGAGCGCAAGGAGAAGACGCTGGCCTTCGTGATGAGCTTGCCCGTCACGCCGCTGGACTTTTACTTGGCCAAGCTGCTGGCCAACCTCGTCACCTTCGGGGTGCCCTTCTTGCTGCTGACCAGTGTGGCCGTCGCCGTCACCTGGTGGACACCGGTGCCCGATGGTCTGCTGACCCTGGTGTTGCTGCTCGCTGGGCACCTGCTGCTGTCGTTTTGCCTGTCGCTGGCGGTGGCCATGCAGGTGGAGTCTGAGGGCTGGAACATCTTCGTGATGATCGCCAGCTCGGCCCTGATCAACCCGTTCATGGCCGGGCTGAGCCAGATCCCCGAGGTCGCCAGCCATTGGTCCGGACCGGAGGTGGTGTGGAGCTGGCAGGTGAGCGCCATCTTGGTGGCCCAACTGTTGCTGAGCGTGGGCTTGCTGGCCTACACCGGCTGGCGCCACCTGCGCAAACCCGCCTTCTTCTGATGAACGGGCGCGACGCGGGGCTGGACAACCTGCGCGCGCTGGCGATGTTGGCGGGCGTGTTGTTCCACGCGGCCTTGGCGCACAGCCCGCTGATGCAGCCGTTCTGGCCCGCAGCCGACCGCTCGCAGGCGCCTTGGCTCGACCTCTGGCTGTGGCCGCTGCACCTGCTGCGCATGCCAGTGTTCTTCTTGTTGGCGGGCTGCTTCGCGGCCTGGCAGTGCCAGCGCTTGGGCGTGCACGGCTGGCTGCGTGAGCGCGCCCGTCGGGTCTTGCTGCCTTTGCTGGTGTGCGCGCCCTTGCTCCATCTGGCGATGGACGCCTTGCTGCGCCACGCTGTCGAGCACTTGCAGCATCCCTCGCCTTTGCTGCGCCTGTTGCAACGCGCATGGGCCGAGGGCTGGCCCATGCCGGCGCCGGGCACGGGCCACCTGTGGTTCCTCCATTACCTGGTGCTGTTGGCCTTGCTGGTGTGGGTGGCACGCACCTTGGCGCCGCCGCATTGGGGCGCGCGACTGCGTGCCTTGCCGCTGTGGGTCTGGGGTCTGGGCGTGCCCTGGCTGTTGGCCATGGCTTTCAGGGCCGTGCCGGCACCACACCCAGCGCCGGAAGGCCTGCTCCCCCAGGGGTGGGCCGTGGTCTTTTACGGTGCTTTCTTTCTGATGGGTTGGTTCGGTGTGCACCGCTTGGTGCAAGTGGCCACCACGCCCATCCGTGTTGCGGGATGGATCTTGGGCATGGCAGCTGCGGCGCTCTACCTGTGGGGTCTGCGCACCGACACAGGGGGTTTGGCACCCCAAGCGGCGGCCAGCTGGACGGTGGCGCTCACCGGCGCGGCCGCCGCGGTCTGGCTGAGCCTGGCCTGCACCGCCTGGGCGCAACGCAGCTGGACCTGGACCTGCGCGCCCCTGCGCTACTTGGCCGACGCGTCGTACTGGGTCTACCTGGTGCACCTGCCGCTGCTGCTGGCCTTGCAGTTGGCTTTGCTGGATTGGTCGCAGCCTTGGTTCGTCAAGCTGCCGTTGGTGCTGGCTTTGACGCTGGGCCTGAGCTTGCTGACTTTCGAGTGGGGCGTGCGGCGCACCGGCTTCGGGCGCTGGCTGCTGGGCCGGCCGCTCAGCTGATCTGCGAGTCCGGCGGCAAACGGGGATCGCCCGCGAGGTCGTGCAGCAGGCGCAGCGTCGGTTTGGGGCCCAGGTTCAAAAAGGCGCCAATCTCGGCCAAGTCATCAGGCAAGCCCGCGTTGTCCCAGCCGTTCATGCTGTGGCGCGCAGTGCGGGTGGCCAGCAGCACGCAGCGTTCTTGGGGGTCTCGCGTCACTTGTTCGTCCATCAGCTGCTGCATCAACCGTGGCAGGTGCCATGCGCGCATCAGGTCTTTCTCAAGTGCCATCAATTCGATGCCGAGCACCTCGCGCTGGGCGACGCTGCTGCGCAGCGTGGGGTCCATGCGCTGGCGCATGCGGATCTGGTGGGCCAGTGCGGGGGCATGGCACCACAGCAGCAGCTCGGCGAAGTCGTGTAGCAGCGCAGCGCTGTGGATGATGTTGGCATCGGGGTCGAGCCGGTGCGCGGCAAAGCCCAACGCGAAGCGCGAGGCGCGTTCGCTGCGGGTCAGCACGGCCTCGACGCCCTCAAGTGCATCGGCGTCGCCGGCGAGCCAGTCTTCCAAGGTGGGCTGCGGCCCGAAGGTGCTGAAGAAGGGCGTGATACCCATCATCACCACAGCGCCTGTGATGGTTTCAACGTCACCGCTGCGCCGTTCGCGGTTGAGCTTGGCCGCGGCGATCAGCACCTTGAGCGTCATCAGAGGGTCGTTCGCGAAGGTGTCGCCGATCAGGTGCGCGTCAACCTCGTCTTCGTTGGCGCGCAAAGCTTCGAGCGCATCGGCGCTGCTAGCCAAGACCGGAATCTCTTGCTTGCGGAAAAAATCGACCCAAGCCCCGAGGCTGTGCAGCGGGCGCTGTAGCAGGGGCGCGCGGGTGGCGTTGTCCATGGGCGATCGCGAGAGCTGAAGGCGACTTGATGATAGGCGCGGCACCGCCACGCCTACCGTGACTTTTACAGGCGCTCCAGCCCTTGCAAGAAGGTGAAGCGGCGCTCGCCGTCTTCGTACAGCACGCCAAAACCCGTGTGCGGGTCGCGGCTGAACTCGATCAAACCCGAGCCCACCTCCGCCTCGGTGGGCTCGGATTGCAGGTTCTCGGCCAGCGCATCCAGGCGTTCGCTGAGGGCTTGCAGCAGCTGCGCGAGGGCGCGGCGCAGCGTGAAGTGCTGCGTGCGGTGGCGGGTGGCGAGGGGGGAGGCGTGCAGGGTCATGATGGTCCTTCTGGCCGCGCGCAGCGGCGATTCAGTCTTGGGTCGGTGGGGGGTGCATGTCTTGAAGGGCTTGGCGCACATCGGCCCGGGCGAGCTGACGTGCATGAGCGGGTTGGTGGCGACCGGCCTGCCGCTGCAGGCTCGGGGCCACCAGCGGATTGCGCGGCTTGCGCAAAGTTTTGGCGGCCATCGGTCGGGCGTGGGTGAACTGCGGCATGGTGATCTCCTGGGCAAGACTGTTTGATAAACAGTGCCCAAATGATAAAGATTGCTTGCTCAGGAAATCAAGCGCTTTTTGTGGGCTTGTGCAGCGCCTGTGGCGCCGACGCCTCAGCGCTTCTTCAGGGGCTTGAGGGGCGCGATACCGGCAGCCGCCTTGCGCCAGGCGCTGTCAGCGTCTTCGGCAGGGGCGGGCGCGCGCGGCGGTGGCGCCACGGCGGGCGGGGTGAGCACCTCGCCCAGCAGATCGAGCAAGCGGGTGCGCGCGCGCTGCGGGTGGCGGCGGTAGTAGGTCAGCACCAGGCCGACGATGAAGCGCTCGTCATCGTCTTGCGGCACGCTCGGGCTGTCGGACGCTGCCGGGCCATTGGCTGTTGCTTCGGTGCGGGCTGGGGTGACGGCAGGTGCGCCGGCCGGGCGGTCCAGCCAGCCGTTGGGCTTGTGGCTGCATTGCTCGAACTGCCGTGCCAAGCGTTCGCCAATCTGGCGTGAACGGCTTTTGATCTGGCTCCAATAGCTGGGCTGGATCAACATGCGCTCGGCAAAGCGCCGCTCCAGGCCCCGCAAGGCTGCAGCGTCTGGGTGTTTGAGGGTGGCGGCGACGAACTCGTCGAACAAGCGCAGCGCGTTGTCCAGGCGGATTTGCGCGAGATCCTGGGGCGCGGGTGGCATGGCCCGAATGATAAACGGCGCTTGCCTTGCAACGCTCCGACACCGGACCGCATGCGGCTGTGAACAAATGACGCGCCGGGCGCAAGACGTACAAGCCTGGGGCTGGCGCAGGCGCCTGCGTGGGCATAGCGTTCACCGTTGGGGGTCACAGCCGCAGCAGCGGCTCCCCAAAGCCTCCGACAGCCCGCGCGTGGTTTGAAGTTTGGCGCCGTCGCTGTGGACCCGTTCGAACCTGGAACCTCATTGGCTCGTCACCCTGGAGTTGCACTGTGAAAAACATCTTCTACGTCCTCACCCTCAGCGCCGTTGTTGCTCTGGTCAGTCCGGTGGTTCAAGCGCAAAACGCCACCAAAGAGCAAGCCATCGCGATGGTCAAGAAGGGGGTCAGCTTCATCAAGGCCAACGGCACCGACAAGGGCTATGCCGAAATCAGCAACAAGACAGGCGCCTTTGTTGATCGCGACCTGTACTTGGTGGTGTACGGCATGGACGGCAAGTGCTTGGCCCATGGGGCCAACGAGAAGCAGATCGGTCGCGATCTGATCGAACTCAAGGACATCGACGGTAAGGCCTTCATCAAGGAGCGCGTTGAGTTGGGCAAGACCCAACCCAAAGGTTTCTGGCAGGACTACAAGTTCACCAACCCCACCACCAAGAAGATCGAGCCCAAGCAGATGTACTGCGAGCGCTTGGCTGAAACGCTGGTTTGTGGCGGCGTTTACAAGCAGTAATCACAACCGGGCGGCGGCGGCCTTGACCTCGGTTGAGGCCGCGGCCGCTGCCACAGGAGACGTGCATGCGGCTGCAGGCCAAACTGTTGGTGGCACCTTTGGTGGCTGCCTTGTTGATCTTGGTAGTGGGCGTGGTGGCCAACCGGGTATTGGTCCATCAGGTTGAAGCGGTCCACGAACTCGCTCGAACGAACTCGCAGACTTTTTCTGCGGTGTCGGAACTGAAATCCGATATCGGCACCGCGCATGCCAGTGCGTTCCGCTTGATGACCCTGGTGGCTGCCATCGACGCGGAGACCCTGAAGCGCGATTTGGCGGCTTTCGGACAGCGCGTGGATGCCATCGACAAGCGCATGGAGGAATTGGCTGCCAATCCCAAAGTGGGTGATGGACTGGATGCCACTCTGGACGCTGCACGCAAGGACCTGGCGAGTTACAAGAAGCAAGCCCTCAGTGCGCTCGATTTGGCCACTGTGGACCCCAATACCGGGGTGGCTGCGATGCAAAGCGCTGAAGCCAGCTACCAGGCCTTGGTGAATGCGCTCGGCAAGCTGGTGGAGGGCATGGGCGCTGAGGCTGAGGCGGCAGCTGGGCAGCAGCTGGATCGCAGCCACACCGTGAGCTGGGGCATGGCCTTGGTCGGCTTGCTGGTGGGCATCGGCGGGCTGGCGGTGTTGGTGATCAGCCAGCGCCGCATCGTTCGCGAGATCCACCATGCGGTGGAGCTGGCCGAGTCGGTGGCGGAAGGCGATCTCACCCATGCCCCGAACCCCCAAGGCAACGATGAGGTGGCCGACTTGCTGCGTTCGCTGGGGCGCATGTGCGAGCGCCTGCGCCAGTCGATGGTCCAAGTGCGCACCGCGGCCGAATCGATCCAGACCGCATCCAGCGAAGTTGCCGCCGGCAACCAAGACTTGTCGCTCCGCACTGAAAAGGCGGCTTCGAATTTGCAGGAGACCGCTTCATCCATGGCGCAGCTCATGGGCATCGTGCAGGAGACGGCGCAAGGCGCCAGCGGCGCCACGCAGCTGGCTTCGTCAGCGGTCGGGGTGGCCGAGCAGGGCGGGCAGGCTGTGCAGGTCATCGTGACGACGATGAATGCGATCTCGGATTCGTCCAAACGCATCAGCGACATCATTGGCACCATCGATGGCATCGCCTTCCAGACCAACATCCTGGCTTTGAACGCGGCGGTGGAAGCTGCGCGTGCTGGGGAGCAAGGCCGCGGCTTTGCCGTGGTGGCCAGTGAGGTGCGGGCCCTGGCCGGCCGCAGTGCGCAGGCGGCCAAGGAGATCAAGACCCTGATCGGCGCCAACGTTGAGCGTGTGAGCTCGGGCAGTCAGCAGGTGCAGGCAGCAGGCAGCACCATGACCGACATCGTGAACAGCGTGGGCCGTGTGGCGAGCCTGATCGATGACATCAGCCGCGGGGCCAGCGCCCAGAACAGCGGCTTGGTGGATGTCAGTGCAGCCATCAATGGGCTGGACCAGGTGACCCAGCAGAACGCGGCCCTGGTGGAGCAAGGTGCCGCTGCGGCAGAGAGCCTGCGTTCACAGGCGGCGGTGTTGGCTGGGGTGGTGGCCGCCTTCAAGGTGAATTGAAGACGCCCTGCCGGGCGTGCGCCTTCAGGCCTTGTGTCGCCACAAGCTGCTGGTGCTCAAGGCTTGCAGGCCGCGTTGCTGTGGCGTGAGGCCTTGCAGGGCCAAGCGGATGTCGCGCGCCACGCGGCCGTTGGTGTAGTAACTGTGCTGGGTCAGGCCGCTGACCAGCGGCGCGCAATCCACTTGGTAGATCTTCTGGTGCAGCAGCTGCGGGTGCGCAGCGCCGTGCTGGCCCAGCCTGTCGGGGTTGCCTTTGGTGTAGTCGGACACGCGCAGCGCACTGTCGTTGGCGTTGTGCAGGACCATCACCGATTGCGCCACTTGGTGCAGCCGCTCCATCTCCTGGCCGGGTTCGAAGACGTTGTCATCGACATCGGGTGCGGCCATCACGATCTGGTCGAACAGGCGGGGGAGTGTGGGGCCCGGGCTGTAGTCGAGCAGGCGCTCGATCGCGCACTGCAGCAGGTAGTTGCCCATGGAGTGCGCGAGCAGGTGGATCTTGCGGCCACACAGTTGCGTGCTGTCGAGTTGCGCCACCGCCCGCTCGACTTCAGCGCGCGGGCGGTCGGCCAAGGCGGTGCGCAGTGCGCTGATACGCAAGTTGCTCTGGCGCGCTTCACGGCCCAGGCTGTGCAGGTGGTCGCGCAGCTTGAGGAGGGCGCGGCCGAAAGCGCCGGCTGAGCCTCGGGCGTCGGCACGGTCGTTCTTGTAGCTGACGTAGGGCAGCGCCATCCCGTCGCTGGGCCAGCTGAACAACACCACACGCACGGGCTGGAAGCTGTCGGCTCGGTCAAGCGCCGGGTCGAATCGGTTGAGCACGGCCTCGAAGGCGGCCGCTGTGCCCACGGCTTCTTCCCAGCTGACGTTGAAGCCATGCACCAGCACCAGCAGGTCGCGTCCGGCCTGCATGTCGGCGCCCAGGTCGGCAAACATGGCTTTCGAGCCGAGCTTGACGTGGGCCTGCTCCTGCTCGCTCAGGCCGGTGTGGGGGATGTTTTCTTCGTAGGCCTGGATGCGCTGGCTGTTGCGAGCGCAGCTGGCGAAATAGCCCTGCAAGCTCTCGCCGTCGCCTGGACCCATCAGCGGGTTGGGGGCGGTGTTGAGCAGTTGCGCCACCCGCTCAGGGTCGGTTTTGAACACCAAGCGGCCGAATCGCAAGTTCTCCATGCCGTCGGTGGAAAAGCGTTTGCCATAGCGGTCGGGCTGGAAGCGGTTGACACCTTCATGGCCGCGGTTGGTGGCGAAGTAGAGGCTGATGTCCATCGGGAGGCAGGCGATTGAGCTGGGGGGGCGCACGGTAGGCACCCCAGGCGCCGCTGTCCATCCCGAGGTCGGTCAGGCCCCGAGTTCGCCCAGTTGCTGCTCGACGGCGGCTTGTGCATCGCGCCAGGCGATTTGCAGCCGCCCCAGCAGCGCTTGGGCTTCGGCGTGCTGGCCGTTGCGGCAGGCCATTTCGATGCCCAAACAGGTGTCGGCCAGCACCAGTGTGCCGACCGAGCGCGAGGCGCCTTTGATGCGGTGTGACAACTGCTTCGCCTCCTCCAGTCGACCCTCCGTCACGGCGCGTTGCAGCAGGGGCAGGTGCAGTCGCGTGTCGGCCAGGTAATCGCGCAGCAGCGTCAGCGTGAAGGCGCGGTCGTCGCCCACCAGGCGGCGCAGCAGGCCCACCTGCAGCGGCTGGCTGATGCCGCTCAGGCGGGCATCATGGCTGGGATGCCGGCGTGGCTGCACGGGCAGAGGGCTTTGCACCACCGCGGGCAGCCACAGGCGCAGGGCGTTGTTGAGCTGCTCCAGGGTGATGGGTTTGGTGAGGTACTCGTCAAAGCCAGCCTCCCGGGCACGCTGCTCCTCGCCCTTGAGGGCATTTGCTGTCAGGGCCATCACAGGGCGGCGCGGGCGGCCTTGCATCGCCTCGTCGGCGCGCACGGCAGCGGCCAGTGCATAGCCATCCATCACGGGCATGTGCAAGTCGGTCAGCAGCAGCGCGTAATCAGTTTGGCGCCAGCGCTCAAGGGCCATCGCGCCGTTGTCCGCGAACTCGGCGGCAAAGCCCAGCATGGCCAGTTGGCGCTTGATGACGAGGCGGTTGGTGGCGTCGTCCTCGGCCACGAGCACCAGCTGACCGGTGCGCCGTGCCTCGTCGGCGGTGGGTTCGTCGGCCAGCGATTCGGGCGCATAGGCCTCGGCTGTCGCGTCGGGCACCGTGGGTGCCTTGGCGCGGCCGACCAGCACCGCCAAGGCCTGCAACAGCGCACCGTGGCGCAGCCGGCCCAGCAGCAAGGTGTCGGCTGCCAGCATCTGTGGCACCGCCTGCAGACCTTCGCCCACCAGCAGCAGGCGCACCTCGCCTTGGGCTGAGGTGCTGGCGGCGTGCACCACCGCGGCATCTTGGTGTGCGGCCAGCACCACCGGCTTGCTCATGGCGGCGGTGCAGCGGCGCAGCGCATCGAGGTCAGGCGCCTCGGTCACATCGGCGCCGGCGTGCTGCAGCCAGCGGGTGATGTCGGCCACGGGCAGATCGCCGTCACGCAGCAGCACGCAGTGCACGCCGTCCAGTGGCTGCGCAGCGGGGGCGATCGGTTCTTCGTTGGGTGGTGCAGCCAGGGGCAGCCACACTTCAAAGCTGGCGCCCAGGCCGGGCTCGCTCTCCACCCGGATGGCACCGCCCATCAGGTTGATCAAGCGCCGGGTGATGGCCAGGCCCAAGCCGCTGCCACCGAAGCGCCGGGCGGTCGAGGCATCGGCTTGCGTGAAGGCCTCAAAGAGGCGCGCTTGAGTGGCTGCGTCCATGCCGATGCCATCGTCATTCACCCAGGTGCGCAGGCCCCCACTGGCCACGGGCACCACCCGCAACGAGACATGACCGCGGCGCTCGGTGTCGGGGTCGCCATCGCGGGCACTGAACTTGATGGCGTTGGCCAGCAGGTTGGTGAAGACTTGTCGCAGCCGAACGGCATCCCCCACCACTTCGGGCGGGCAGTCGGGGTCGACGAACAGGTGCAGCCGCACGCGCCGGCTGTGGGCCATGGGCTCCAGGCTGTCGACCACCGATTCCAGCAGGCTGTCCAACACCAGCGGCAGGTGCTCGATGTCGAGCCGGCCCGCCTCGATTTTGGTGAAGTCGAGCACGTCGTCGATCACCCGCAGCAGCGCATGCGCCGATTCACGGATGGTGCCCACTGCCTGGGTTTGCTGTGCATCCAGCCGGCCCATCGACAGCAGCTCGGCCATGCCCAACACGCCGTTCATGGGCGTGCGGATCTCGTGGCTCATGGTGGCCAAGAAGATGGACTTGGCGCGGCTGGCATCTTCGGCTTCGGCGCGGGCGAGGTGGTTGTCGCGCAGCGCCCGCTCCACCGCTTGCTGGGCCATGCGCAGCAGCAGGCCAATGCCCAGCGCCAGCAGCAGGCCCAGGCCCGCTGCCAACCCGGCGCTGCGCCACAGCGGCCACAGCGGTAACTGCACCTGCACCTGTCCAACTTGGAGACCCGCGCGGTACACCGGCTCAGCGGCGGCCAGTGCGCCGTGGGCCTGCCACGGGCCCAAGGTGGTGGTGCGCTGACCCGTCGTGTCGGTCAGCTGCACCGCCAACGCGGGGTGGCGTTGCTGGGCCTTGATCCAGGCCACCTCCATGGGCTCGCCCAGCTCGGCCCAGCTGGCCCCAGCGCGGCCGGCCTCGGCTTGCATGCTGGCGTGCTGCGACAGCGCCTGGCCGACCAACTGTGCCTCGGCCTGCAGGTCGTCTTTCAGGGTTTGGTGGCCCACCAACCACCAGACGCCCGGCAGGGCCACCGCCACGGTCACCATCAGGCCCAGTGCCACACGCCGCATGGCCCAAATGGCCTTGGGAACATGCGGCGGCGGCTGCAGCCGCAAAGGCGGGGTGTTGGGGCCCGGTGCAGCGGGCGCTGCGGCGCCGGGTGGCGGTGCGACAGGACTCATGGCAGCCCGTCAGCGGGGTGCCACGGCCAGGGTGGGGCGCCAGCGGTGGGGATCAGATCAAAGCCCTGCCAATCAAGATTTTCTGAACGTCGCTGGTGCCTTCGTAAATCTGGCACACGCGCACATCGCGGTAGATGCGCTCCACGGGGAAGTCGCTCACATAACCATAGCCGCCCAGCACCTGGATCGCGCCCGAGCAAACCCGCTCCGCCATCTCGCTGGCAAACAGCTTGGCCATCGCGGCTTCTTTCAGGCAGGGCTGGCCGGCGTCTTTCAGGGCCGCGGCGTGCCAGATGAGCTGGCGCGCAGCTTCAATTTGCGTTGCCATGTCGGCCAGCTTGAACTGCACCGCCTGGTGCTGGAAGATCGGTTGGCCGAAGCTGATGCGGTCTTGTGCGTAGGCCAGCGCCGCCTCGAAGGCTGCGCGCGCCATGCCCACCGATTGCGCGGCGATGCCGATGCGCCCGCCCTCCAAGCCGCTGAGGGCGATCTTCAAGCCCTGGCCTTCTTCGCCCAACCGGTAGGCGGCGGGGATGCGGCAGTTCTCGAACAAGATCTGCGCCGTGTCGCTGCTGTGCTGGCCCATCTTGTCTTCGATGCGGGCCACCGTGTAGCCGGGCGTGGCCGTGGGCACCAAGAAGGCGCTGATGCCCTTCTTGCCAGCGGCCTTGTCGGTCACGGCCATGACGATGGCCACATCGCCGTTCTTGCCGCTTGTGATGAACTGCTTGACGCCGTTGAGCACGTAGTCGTCACCGTCCCGCACCGCCATGGTTTTCAGGCCGCCAGCCTCCGAGCCCACGTGCGGCTCGGTCAGGCAAAAGGCGCCCAGCATGTCGCCACGCGCCAGGGGCTTCAGGAACTGCTGCTTCTGCGCCTCGTTGCCGAAGGCCATCAGGATTGAGCACACGGGGCAGTTGTTGACGCTCACCACCGTGGAGGTGCCGCCGTCGCCAGCGGCAATCTCTTCCAAGATCACGGCCAGCGCCAGGTAGTCGAGGCCGGCGCCGTCGTACTCGGCCGGCACGGCCACGCCGTAGCAGCCGAGTTGGGCCAAGCCTTTGAGCTGCTCGGCCGGGAAGTGGTGGGCCTTGTCCCAGGCCGCAGCGTGGGGGGCGATTTCGGCCTGCACAAAGGCGCGGATGGCGTCTTGGACGGCTTGGTGGTCTTCGGGGAGCAGCATGGTTAGCTTCTTGGATTTTGTATTGGGGTCAGGCGGGCCAAGCGGGCCACCGTGTCGGGGACTTTTTGTCGCTGGCGCCGCCGTCCAGTGCGCGCAGTTGCCATTGGCCTTGGCTGTCGATGGTCAAGCGATCGGCCAACGGTGTGCCTTTGACTTGCATGGCCAGCCAAGCAGCACGGGATTCAGCCGCCTCGCTGCGCGCCTTCAGCCACAGCGTGGTGGCCTGGGCGGACAGCGTCAGGTTGGCGTTGCGGACGAAGTAGCTTTTGAACTGGGGATGGGCGACGTCAAACAAGATGTGCGACACGGTGCCGCGCCAGTGCCATGGGCTTCCAAAAAGGCCCGAAGTGGCGGCAGCCCCGCGCTGTTCGATGGATTCCAGGGCGCTCAGAGGGTCGTCATCGCGCATGGCGGCCAGCACCTGTTGCCAATACGAGCTGAACAGTTGCTCGCTGTAGTTTGGCAGGCTCAGCGCAACGCTGGCTCGGCAAAACCATGCCCCGAAACCCTGCTCGGCATTGCAGGCATCGCCCGCTTCGAGCGAACGAATCACCCCGCGGCTGTAGCTGGCCTCATGGGCGATCCAGCGCCGCTGCGCTGCGGCGGTTTGCGCGCCAGTTGGTAGTGGAAGTGCCTGTAGCGCGGGCACGGTGCCGGGGTGCTGAATAGCCACTGCTTGCAGGGCTTGCAGGTGCCGGTTCCAGACAGCGATTGCGATCATGTGGCCGACCAAGCTCTGCGAGCCGTTGAGCACCGCCTTGCTCAGCCGCGCCGACTGAGTCAGCTTGGCAACGGCCGCTTCGGGTTGGTTGGCAGCGCTGGCCTCCAGTGCCTGGGTCAGTAGCCATGCTGAACACCCGGTGAGGGGCTGGAGCGGCGGCAATGCGACATTGGGCGAGAAGGTGGCGGGCAGGGGCTCCGCGTAGGCCGGTACATCGCTTCGGGTACCGGTCTCGCACACGGCACCCAGGGCGGCATGGGCTTGGCGCTGGGCGGCCCACTGCGGCGCGGCTTTGGCCCAAATGGCCGCGCAATCCACGCCATTGCAGTCGGGCAGGCGCAGCCCGGGTGATTGAGCCGCCGCCCTGGGCGCCGATGCCAAAGCCAAGAAAAAGTTGTCGGCGTCCGCCACCGACATGGCGCGCGGCGTCAGCGCTTCGGGCCAGGGCTGCGGCTCAGCATCGCGCCAGTTGCTGGCCACCCAGGCCAGCACCAACATGAGCAGCGCAAGAAGCAGGGCCCCCAGGCCCAGCGCCAAGCGTTTGATCCAGATTTTCATGACGATCCCCCTGTGTGTTGTCTTTGAACCGGTCGGCGCTCAGCCCGGTGCGCGCATGGCCTGCAAGTCTTCATCGAAGGCCGTGCACAGCAGCACCTTCAAGCTGCCGCCCAAGCGCTTGAGGTGGTAGCCGGTCTCAAACCGCTGCAGCAGGGTGGCGTCGGCCTTGGTCAGCGTCCAGCGCACCCGCACAAAGGCGTCGAAGCCGCCCAGCAACTGCACGTCGGCCAGCACCGGCTCGCAGTGGGCGAAGCCGGCTTCGCGGTACACCTCGCACAGCGCGCGGTGGTTGGCCAGCATGTCAGCGTGATCGGTCCACCACGTTACCTGGTCGGCTTGTGAGATGCCGCAAGGCGTGGCCCAGTGGGCGGCCACGGCGTCGCCATTCAGGTCGTTGAAGGCGTCGGCGTAGGCGCTGAAGAAGGCTTCGATGTCGTGCAGTTGCATGCCACTCACCACGCCAGGGGCGTGCCGTCGTAGTTCAGGTAAGCGCCGTTGTCGGCCGCGCCCAAGCCGTCCAGTGTGGTGGCGATGGCGCGCACGGCTTCAGAGGGGCTCAAGTCGGCAGCGGGGCCGCCCATGTCGGTGCGCACCCAGCCCGGGTGAAAGGCCACGCAGGTGGCGCGGCCGCCGAGCACGATGCTGGCGTCCTTCAGCACCGAGTTGACCGCTGCTTTGCTGGCGCGGTAGAGCCAGCCGTTGGGGCTGGTGCGCAGCGCCATCGAGCCCATCTTGCTGCTGATGACGGCCAGCTTGGCGCTTTGGCCCAAGCACTCCACCAGCGCCGGCAGCACGCGCATGGGGCCCAGCACGTTGGTGCGCATCACGAGGTCGAAGTCGTCGGCGCTGGGCGGGGTGGGGGCGGCGACGTCGGGGCCGTAGACGCCAGCGTTGACGATGGCGATATCGAACTGCGCGCCGTCCAGCTGCCAGGCCAGCGCCGCGCAAGAGCCGGTGTCCAGCACGTCCAGGCGCACCGGCTTGGCGCCCAGGTCGCGCAGGCGCACCAAGCTGGCGTGGTCACGCGCTGTGGCCGTGACGGTGTGGCCCGCCGCCCGGTAGTGCTCCACAAAGGCCAAACCCAAACCGCGCGAGGCGCCAATGACCAAAACTTGCATGCTGAAGGTGTGAAGGTGAAATGGTGTCGATTGTCTGGCGCACGGGTTCAGGGAAGGACTTCGAACACCAGGAACTGGTTGCGGTCGGTGGCAGAGTCGGCCGGGGCGAAGTTGTCGTCGGCCACCACCACCAAGCTGCGGTGGCCGTTGCCCAAGCGCGGACCGAAGCACAGGCCTTCCAGGTTGGCGATGCCGCCCAACTGGGCCTTGAGCGTTTCGAAGTCCAGCACCAAACGCTTGCGCGCCGGGATGGCGCCGTCCAGGTCGCGGTCCAGCACATTGCTGGCGCCTTCGGTGTCGATCTCGTACAGCCGCACCTGGTTGCCCGCCACGCCGACCGAGAAGCTGCGTTCAAGCAACAAGAAACGGGTGGCCGACAGCGCCAAGATCTCGGTCGCGCCGTTCACTGCGAAGGCGTTGGCAGGCACGGGTTCGGCCTGTAGGCGCTCCAGGGGCACCACGAACTGGGCGCTGGCTTGACCGCTGTCGCGGTCGAACAGCGTGAGCCGTGCCGTGCTGCCCGCGGCCACGCTGGGCGGCGCGCCGTCTTGCAGCAGCGGGCCTTCCATCATCACGGCCAGCTGCCGCGCATCGGGTGTGAAGGCCAGGCCTTCGAAGGCGGCGTTGTCGGGCGGGCCGCTGGCATCGGCGCTGACCCGCAGCATGCGTGGCAAGCGGTAGGCGCGCACGTGGCGGCCTTGGGGGCTCACCTCGTGCACGAAAGGCTGGGTGAGACGCGGCACCTGCGCTTGGGGCTTGCGTTCGCCTTCGCTGATCCACACCCAGTGGCCGTTGCGGGGGTCGATGCGGATGCCCTCGGGGTCCGGGGCGCCCAGAGCCGGCAGCTTGGGGAACACGCCACCGCCGGGCAGCGGCAGCGGCTGCGTGCCGGTGATGCGCACGCTGTGGAAGCCCTGCAGGTCAAAGCGCAGCTGGGCGGTGTAGGTGCGCGGGGCGTAGGGCGTGTCGGCGCTGCTGCGGTCGTCGCTGATGAGGACGAAGCGGCGGTGGCGCGCGTCGTAGTCGATGCCCGACAAGCCGCCCAGCACCGTGCCCCGCACGCGCAGGCCGGCGGGCAGCACCTGCTGGCCGATGAGGCGCAGGCCGCTGACGGTATCCGCCGCCCCTGCCGGGGCCTGCAGGGCCCACAGCAGCGCCAGCACCAGCAGCGCGGTGCTGCGTCGCAGGCTGGGCACTCAGACCATCTCGATGCACATCGCGGTGGCCTCGCCGCCGCCGATGCACAGCGCAGCCACGCCGCGCTTGAGGCCGCGCTGCTTGAGCGCCCCCAGCAACGTGACGACGATGCGCGCGCCGCTGGCGCCAATGGGGTGACCCAGCGCCACCGCGCCGCCATGCACGTTGACGATCTCGTGCGGCAGCTTGAACTCGGTCATGGCGGCCATGGTGACGGCGGCAAAAGCCTCGTTCACTTCCCAGAGGTTGACGCTCTTGGCGTCCCAGGCTGCCTTTTTCAGGGCCTGCTCAATGGCGCCCACGGGCGCGGTGGTGAACCACTCGGGCGCGCGGGCGTGCACGGCATGGCTGACGATGCGGGCGATGGGCGTAAGGCCGCGCTGCGCGGCTTCGCTCTCACGCATCAGCACCAAGGCGGCGGCGCCGTCGGAGATGCTGGAGGCGGTGGCGGCGGTGATGGCGCCGTCCTTCTTGAAGGCGGGCTTGAGGCCAGGGATCTTGTCGAGCTTGGCCTTGAAGGGCTGCTCGTCGTGCTTGATCACCGTGTCGCCTTTCGGGCTGCTCAGGGTGACGGGGGCCATCTCCCAATCGAAGCTGCCGTTTTCATTGGCGAGCTTGGCGCGCTGGGTGCTGGTGATCGCGTACTGGTCCATCGCCTCGCGGCTGAACTGGTAGTGGCTGACGCAGGTTTCGGCGAAGACGCCCATGGCCTTGCCGCGCTCGTAGGCGTCCTCCAGGCCGTCGATGGCCATGTGGTCGTACATCTGCGTCAGGCCGTACTTCACGCCTTTGCGCGCGAACATCAGGTGCGGCGCGTTGGTCATGCTTTCCATGCCGCCGGCCACCACCACGTTGGCCGAGCCCGCGGCCAGCATGTCGTGGCCGAACATCATGGCGCGCATGCCGCTGCCGCACATCTTGCTGAGGGTCACGGCGCCGGCGCTGTCGGGCAAGCCGGCCTTGCGCAAGGCTTGCCGGGCCGGCGCTTGGCCTTGGCCGGCCATCAGGCAGTTGCCCATCAGCACTTCATCGACGGCATCGCCGGCCACACCGGCGCGCGCCATGGCGGCTTCGATGGCCACGGCGCCCAGCTCCCAGGCAGCCAGGCCGGCGAAATCACCCAGCAAACCACCAATGGGCGTGCGAGCAGCGGAAACGATGACGATGGGGTCGGGGCGCATGTGAGTCTCCAAATTCGAAGCCGGTGATTTTGATGCAGCAGCGCCAGCCTGCCCGGCCCGCGCCGCAGGCGCTACAGCTGGGTTGCGTGGGTGCGGTTACGCCCCAGCTGTTTGGCGCGGTAGAGCGCCGCGTCGGCGCTGCGAAACAGGCTGCTGAGCGTCACGGCGTCGTCCGCACCAGGGTTGATGGTGCTGACGCCGAAGCTGGCGGTCACGCGCAGCCCCGGCAGCTCTTCGTGCTCGATGCCGGCCAGCAGTTGCCGCAGGCGCTCGGCCATGTGTTGGCCACCGGCGCTGTCGGTGTCGGGCAGCAGGGCGATGAATTCCTCGCCGCCGTAACGGGCCACCAGGTCGGACTCTCTGAAATGCCCCGCAGCGGTGTGGGCCACGCGGCGCAGCACGGCGTCACCCACCGCGTGTCCGCGCAGGTCGTTGACGGACTTGAAGTGATCGATGTCCAGCAGCACCATCGTGACCGGCGCGCCGCGGCGCTGGGCCTGTGCCAGCAGCTGCGGGCTGCGCTGCTCGAAGGCGCCGCGGTTGAGCAGGCCCGTCAGGTGGTCGGTGGTGGAGGCGCGTTGCAGCTCTTCGATCAGGCCTTCGCGCTCGGCCTCCAAAGCCAGCTTGGCCTGGCTGGCGTCCCGCAGCGCGCACACCGCTTGCTGCAGCTCCCCCACTTCATTGCGTGCGTCGCCGGTCGGCAGGTCGGTCGTCAAGTCGCCCCGCATCACCTGGCGCATGGCTTTCGTGGTGGCCAGCAAAGGTCGCAGCACCTGGCTGCGCAGGATCAGGAACACCAACAACTCGATCGCCAGCACCGTGAGGCCGATGGCGGTGTTGATGGCCATGCGCTGGCGCACCTCGCGCACCCGGGCTTGCGCAGCTGCGTTGCCGGACTCGTAGAGCGCATCGCGCAGCTCGACGATGGACTTCATCTCGGGTACGTAGCGGGCGACGAAGCCGGCCGAGTCAACGCCGTAGGGGCGGCCCGCAAGGCCTGCCGCGGTGGCGCTCGCCACAAAGGGCAGTCCCGTCTCGAAGTAGCGACGCTGCATCTCGTCCAACGCCGCTTGCACCGAGGCCTCAGGGCGGCTGGTGCGGGCCTTGACCAGCAACAGCTGGTGCAACTGCGTGATGCGCCCCAGCAGCAGCGGGATCTCGTGTCGCTCGGTGGCGCCCAGTGCTTGCTGAGTAGCCAAGGGCGTGGTGAATTGCGAGCCCAAGCGGCCAGCCACTTCGCGCAGCTCTGCGGCATAGCGCGCGCCCACCAAAGCCAGGGACAGGTCAGGGTGGATGCGCTCGGCTTCGGCCGACAGCAGGGTGATGGGTTCGAACACGCTGTCGATGACCGCGAACATCGCGTTGATCGGTTGCCGCGTCAGCGTCGAGCCGGGCGCCGTGCGTTCCTGCACCGGCAAGCGGGCGACGCGATCGACCTCGGTGCGCGCGGCTTGCAACTGCGCTTGGGCGGCGATCAGCAGGGGCAGCGCCTGTGCCGCGGCGGGGCTGGGCGTTTGGCGCAGTGCTTGCAAGGCGTCGGCCATGGCGGCGTCGCTGGCTTCACGGAACGTTTGGAGGCGCTGGGTGCGGGCGGGGTCGGGCGGCTCGCCGTCATTGAGCACCGGGATGGTGGGGCCGCGCTCGGCCGATGATTTCTCGGCGACCTTCATCACTTTGTAGGCCAGCGCCATGGCGTGAAGCCCACTTTCGGCGGCGCGCACCGCCCGCCAGTCCACCCACAGCGAACGTGCCAGCATCAGGCTGACGAGGCTCAGCAGCAGCGTGGTGGTTAGCAGGAACAGCCGGGTGAAGCGCATCGTGCGGTGGGGTGTCTAGGGCGCGGGTCCAGAGCTCAGCAGTGGCGACCGGCGCCCAGGCTCGCGCGCTGGCAGGTCATGTCGCTGACCCGGGCGACTGGCCCAACAGCCGGTGTGCCAAGTGCACCAGAGTGGGGCTATCTTGCCACTGCGGCAGGCTGGTCAGTTGCGCTGGCAGGTGGCTGTAGCGGTGCAGAAGCAACAGCCGCAGCAGCGGCGTGGGGTCGGCCGGCACGGCTTGCTGCAAGCCGTCGAACCAAGCTTGCACGCGGGCGGGCTCGCCGTTGCACAAGAAGCACAGCGGGCCCAGCGCGTCGTAGGCGCCAGGGCCGATCAGCCCGTCGCCAAAGTCGAACATCCCGCCCAGCCGGTCTTGCGCATCCACCAGCAGGTTCATGGGCGTGTACTCGCCGGTCAGAAGCACGTCCGGTCCGCTGGGCAACGGGCCTTCCAGAAAGTCACTGACCTGGGCCAGCAGGTGCGCCGGCAAGCCTGTGCGCTGCTGCCGCGCCAGGCACTGTGTGCGCTGGCGGGCGATGAAGTCGCGCCACACCGGCGCCCGCTGGGCTTGCTCACCCACTGGCAGCGCCTGCACCGCCCGGGCGGTGATGCCCAGCTCGCGCAGCAGCGCCAGGCGTGCCGGTTCGGTCATGAGCGGCCAGCGCGTGAGCAGCAACTGACCGGGCAGCTGTGTCATGCGCGTCCACGGCCAGCCGTCTTGCTCGCCGCTGGCCAACAAGGTGGGCGTGGGCAGGGGCAGGCGGCCTTGCAAACGGGCCAGCAGGCCTTGCTCGAAGGCGGCGTGGTCCGCCAGGAACGGGGGGAACAGCTTGAGCACCTGCTTGTCACCCAGCAGGGCCACCAACACCGTGCCTTCACCCGCGGGCTGCCAGGCGCCCGTCCAGCCCTGTGCGCGCACCAGGGCGTCCATGGCGGCGTGCCAGGCGCCGGGATCGTCGTGCAGGGCGTCGAAGCCGCGCACATCCAAGCCTTGGGGCAGTTGGGGCGGGCTTGGCGGCATGGTCAACGACCGGGGCGCGCTGCGCTGGCTGGGCGAGGCATCAGGTGGCCGCAACGATCAGCGAGCCCCGTTCTTCCTGGGCCACGCGCTGGATGTAGCCCTGGAAGCCGGCGTCCTCACCGCGCAGCAGGTGCGGCAGCGCAAAGAAAAAGTCGTCCCGCTGGCACCACTCGCGCATGTAGTCGTCCCAGCTGTTCCAACGTCGGCGCTCGCTGGGGGTCATGTCGTCTTTGTAGGCCACCAGGTAGGCGCGCTCGAACAGGCTGATCAGCATGTCGAAGATGACCAACATGCGCTCGCGCTGTTCGGGCGTGGGCTCGGGCAGGGCGCTGGCGGTGCGCAGCTGCAGGTCGCTGTGCTGCAGCACCACCTTCAGGAAGTCGTTGTAGGCGTTGGCCAGCAGCAGGTAGGCCTCTTCCTCTTCGTTCTCGCGCTCGGCCCGCTCTTGCTTGAGAAAGACGTAGATGGCGAAGGGAAGACCCACCACGGTGACGAGGTAGCTCGCCAACTCCAGAGTGACTTGCCAGTCGATCATGGGTTGAACCTCCGCGATGTGTCGTACGGGAACACATCGTGCACATGCCCGGCCAAGATGGCGTCCTTGCAGCGCTGCCAGAACGCCGGGTCCAGCAAGTCGGCGTGGTGCTTCATGAAGGGCTCGCGCACGCCAGGGTGGCCGAGCAGGAAGGGACCGAAGGTTTCCGGGAACACATCGCCTTTGTTGACGGCGTACCAAATCTCGCCGCTCATTTCGTCTTCCTCGTTGCGCGGCGCAGGCACCTTGCGGAAGTTGCAATCGGTCAGGTACTCGATCTCGTCGTAGTCGTAAAACACGACCTTGCCTTGGCGCGTGACGCCGAAGTTCTTCCACAGCATGTCGCCCGGGAAGATGTTGGCCG
>CAZAIR010000013.1:0-20480 GCA_964485225.1 uncultured Burkholderiaceae bacterium | reverse complement strand
CAGGCGGCACCACCGAGGCCGGCATTGGCGGCGCATTGGGTGGGGTACTGGGCTCTGTCGTGGGCAACTCCATCGGTGGCAGCACCGGCGGCGCCATTGGTGCCGGTCTGGGCGGTGCGGCAGGTGGCGCCCTGGGCGCAGACAAACGCCAGCGTGGTGAGGCCGCTATCGGCGGCGCACTGGGCGCTGCAGGCGGTAACGTGGTCGGTCGCTCCGTGGGCGGCACCACGGGTAGCTACATTGGCGCGGCAGCCGGCGGTGGTGGCTTACCTGCTGCAGGCGGGGGCGCTGCCTGACTTGCACTCTGAGTTCGACGGCGTGACACCGATGCAAGCCGCGCGCCAGACGGCCCAGCCGGCTTTGGAAACCTTGCTGTTGGCCAGCGGTGCCACGCCCTTGCCACCCGAGGCGGGACCGCGCTCTGGGCTGGCGGCTTGGTGGGCCCGGCAGTGGGCGCGCGGCCGTTGAGCGAGCGCTGGGGCCCGCCGGTGCTTCATAGCGCCTTGGGTTTGTGGAAGCTGCTGATGTAGTTCACGGCTTGGCTGCGCGTCCACCATGCGCGGTGCACCACGGGCAGGTAGGCCATGCCACGGGTGACGCCGGGCTGCAGGCCGCAGGCTTGTGCTGCGCGGGCCAGCTCTTGGGGACGCACGAACTGGCGCCACTGGTGGGTGCCCTTGGGCAGCACCCGGAACACGTACTCGGCCCCCAAGATGGCGGTGAAGTAGCTCAGCGGCGTGCGGTTGATGGTGGAGGCCAAGAGCAGGCCGCCGGGGGCGAGGTGGGCAGCGGCGTCGCGTACGAAGGCGGGCACATCGGCCACGTGCTCCACCACCTCCAGCAGCAGCATCACGTCAAAGCGCTCGCCGGCTTGCAGGGCCGCTTTGGGCTCGCCGAGGCGGTAGTCGATCTGCAGCTGCTGCGCGCTGGCGTGCAAGCGGGCGGCTGCCAGGTTGCCGGCGGCGGCGTCCACGCCCACCACCTGGGCGCCCTGGGCTGCCAGGGGCTCGCACATCAGGCCGGCGCCGCAACCGATGTCGGCGATGCGCAGGCCTTTCAAGTCGCCCAAAGGGCGCTCGAAATGCTGGGCGATTTGCGCCAGCACGAAGCCGTGCCGCAGGCCGTTGACCACGTGCAGCGGCCGCATCGGGCCCTGCGGGTTCCACCAGGTGGCGGCCAAACGGTTGAAGCGCTCGATCTCGTCGTTGCGGATGGTGCCTGGGCTGGGTTGTGGCGTCTGGGTCATGGCTCAGATCCAACGGGAGATGCGCACGGCGGTTTGTGAGCCCGAACCCACCAAGGCCGCCCAGGCGCACGCGCCCCAGTGCGCAAGGCCGGTTCGGCCAGGCCCCACCAAGTGCGCGGCTTCGTCGCGGTGGGCCACCTCATCGGCTTGGCAGGCTTGCAGCAGTGTGCGCAGCGCTTGCAGCCGGGGCTGGCTGCCGCTGGGGTCGATCTGGTCGATGGCCGCCAGCTGCTCGGCGTAGTGGTGATCAACGAAGGTTTCCACGGCCTGGATGGTGGCGTAGACCGCACGCGGCCCGAACAGCGCGGGCAGCCAGCCGGTGAGCCAGCCGGCGATGCGCCACAGCGGCAGCAAGCGGCTGCGTTGGGCCGGGGGCAGCCACTGCTCGATGGCGGCCAGGTGCTCGGCCTCGGTGGCGCCGTGAGCTTGCGCAAATCGGCGCACGTCAGGGTCGCGGCTGGCGGCCAGGATGCCGCGGTAAATCATGACGGCGCCGGTTTCGCCGGCGTGGTCGGTGCGCAGGTCGGCCACCAGACGGGCCGGCAAGCCGGCCGCTGTCACGGGTTCAAGGGCAAGGGTGGCTGACGGGGTGGGCGGCATGCGGGGCTCGGTGCGGCCAGTGGGTGCTGCGCAATGTTGCACAAGCGCGCAGCCCCTGCATGGCCGCGCACCGACGGGCCTGCTTGGGTGCGGGCACCCGGCGCCAAAGCCGGGTCAGACCCAGCCCTGGCGCCACTGCGCGGCGTCCGTGAGCGCACGCCACGCGATGGTTTGCCGCCGGCCGGAGTACACGGCCTCGATCACCACCTCGGCCACCGGCTGCGGCGGCACCGTCACTGGCTCAGGCTGCACCAGCTGCACCACCAGCCAGTGCTTCTCTTTGGCCTGCGGTTGCGCGGCCGTCCACTTGCTGAGCAGCAGCTTCTTGGGGCTCAGCCGCAGTGGCTTGCTCATGGTGCCGAGGCGCGGACCCAGCGCAGCAGCAGGTTGTTGGCTGGCAAGGCCACGCCTTCGGCCAGGTGCAGGCCGGCGGCTTCGGCGGCGGCCTGCACGTCGGTCAGCTCGCGCAGGCCCCAGTCGGGGTTGCGCTGGCGCAGGTCGGCGTCAAAGGCGGCGTTGCTGGGGGCCAGCGGCTGACCTGGCACTTTGAAGGGGCCGTAGGTGAGCAACTGGCCTTGGCGTGTCAGGCAACGGGCGGCGCCCACCATCATGGCGGTGGTCACGGGCCAAGGGGCGATGTGGACCAAGTTGGCGCTGTAAACGGCGTCGAACGCGGCCTCGGCCACGGGCCAGGGTTGCGCCATCACGTCCAACTGCAAAGGTGGCGCCACGCCGGCCACACCGTCACAGCGTGCGGCGATGGTGGCCAGCGCATCGGTCTCCAGCTCGCTGGGTTGCCAGTGCCAGTCGGGGCGGGCGGCCGCAAAGTGGGCGGCGTGCTGGCCGGTGCCGCTGGCCAGCTCCAGCACGCGGGCGCCCTTGGGCAGCCAGAGCTTGAGGTGGCTCAGGATGAACGGGGCGTTGCGCTCGGCAGCCGGGCTGAAGGGCAGGTGGCTGAGGTCGGGAGAGGTCATCGCGCGAGGGGAGCGGGGCTGGGTTGGAACAAGGTGGCGTGGGCCTGGCGCAGCAGGTTCTTCTGCACCTTGCCCATGGCGTTGCGGGGCAGCTCAGGGGCCACCAGCACGCGCTTGGGGCACTTGAAGGCGGCCAGCCGGCCTTTGAGACGCTGCTGCAGCGCGTCGGGGTCGAGTGTGCAGCCGGGCTGGGGCGTCAACACGGCGACCACGGCTTCGCCAAAGTCGGGGTGCGGCACGCCGATGACGGCGCTCTCAAGCACGCCAGGCTCGGCGTTGAGCAGCGCCTCCACCTCGGCCGGGTAGACGTTGAAGCCGCCGCTGATGACCACGTCTTTGCTGCGGCCCACGATGTGCAGGTAGCCGTCGGCATCGAAGCGGCCGAGGTCACCGGTGCGGAACCAGCCATCGGGGGTGAACTCTTCGGCGGTCTTCTCGGGCAGGCGCCAGTAGGCGCTGAACACGCTGGGGCCGCGCACCTCGATGCCGCCCACCTCACCGGCGGCGGCTTGCACGCGCACCGCCACGCCGGGCAGGGGCAGGCCCACGCTGCCCAGGCGCCGGCCGCTGGCGGGCTGCCAGGGGTTGCTGGTCAGCATCAGCGTTTCGCTCATGCCATAGCGCTCCAGGATGGTGTGGCCGGTGCGCTGCTGCCACTGCGCAAAGGTGTCGGGCAGCAGCGGGGCGGAGCCGCTGATGAACAAGCGCAGGCGCTGGCAGGCTGCGGCATTCAGGTGGGGCAGCGCCAGCAGCCGCGTGTACAGCGTGGGCACGCCCATGAACACCGTGGCCTCGGGCAAGCGCCGCAGCACGGCGGCGGCATC
This sequence comes from uncultured Burkholderiaceae bacterium, assembly GCA_964485225.1. Classification (GTDB taxonomy): domain Bacteria; phylum Pseudomonadota; class Gammaproteobacteria; order Burkholderiales; family Burkholderiaceae_C; genus Inhella. Next base: position 16,836 of record CAZAIR010000013.1, on the reverse strand, counting down.
AAAGCGGTTGAACCACAGCAGGCGCGTGCCCGACAGCAGCGCCGCATGCAGCGCCACAAAGAGGCCGTGCACATGGAAGATGGGCAGCGCGTGCAGCAGCACCTCGCCGCCCGGCGGCGGCGTGTCGAAGCCCCAATGGGTGTGCAGCGTGCGGGCGTTGACCAGCAAATTGCCGTGGCTCAAGCAGGCGCCTTTGCTGCGGCCGGTGGTGCCGCTCGTGTAAAGGATGGCGGCCAGTGCGTCGGCCGGCACCACCGCCGGTTGCTGCTGGTCGCTGTGCAGCGCCGCGCGGTCCAGCAAGGTGCCGTCGCGGGCTTCGCCCAGCGTGAACACAAAGCCCACATCGCGCTGGAAGGCGAGCTTGCTCAGACGACCAAATCGCTCGGGGGTGCAGACGAACACGGCCGCCGCGGCGTCGCTCAAAAAGTGGCACAGCTCCTCAGCTTGGTAGGCGGTGTTCAGCGGCACGAAGACATGCCCAGCGCGCAGCACGGCGAGGTAGAGCATCACCGCTTCGGGGCTTTTGTCGACCTGCACCGCCACGCGGCTGTGCGCCGGCAGGCCCAGGCTGTGCAGCAGGTTGGCGATGCGCGCCGAGCCATTTTCCAGATCGGACCAGCTGTAGTGCAGCGCGGGTTCGGTGTCTGCGGTTTCGATGGCGATGGCGCTCAAATCGGCCGGGAAGCCGGCGCGCAGGGCGGGGTAAACGTTGCCTTCATTCATGGGGTGACCACATGCGCAGTAGGGAATTCGAAAGTGACAAACTCAGACGCAAAAGCAGTGTCCGGGGAGGATGATCATGTTGCCCAGTCACTTCAGCTCTGACCAGTTTGCGCAATCGCGGTTTGCGCTGCACGGTCGCACCGAGGCCCAGGTGCAGGGGCGCTTTCTGCGTGTCCTGCTGTGGGGGCCGTTCAACCTTGAATTGGTGCAGGCGCAATGCCGTTTGCTGCGCGCTGCGGGCGCCAAGCTCCCGCCCGACCAAGGCTACCTGGAGTTGATCGAGTTCCGCGACAGCTTGCTCTTGCCGATGGAGGGCTGGGACTTGATGCAAGCCTTCATCGACCAGGGCGTGGCAGCCGGCTACTGCGCCAAGGCCACGGTGCTGGTGATCAACCCCGACATCGAGGGCTATGGCCTGTTCTGGAAGCGCGCTGAATCCATGTGGTCGCGCAGCCGCCCGGTGCACATCGTGGCCACCCGCGCCAGCGGCGAGGCGCTGCTGCAGCGCGTGTTGGTGGAGCAAAGCCTGGACGACACCGTGCACCGCGCCGGCCTGGGTGTGCAGCAGGCCTACAGCACGCACACGGCTTGACGTCGAGAGGCCGCGTCGCACCGCGCAACCCCGTTCAGGTGGGTCGCAGCGCACGCAAGCGCTGCCGCGTGGCCCGGGCCGAGGGCAGCCAGGCCAAGGTGCGCCAGCGCCGCCACATCAGCAGCCCGCGCAGCCATTCATCGGCGATGTAGGCCAGCCACACGCCGGTGAGCCCCCAGCCCCAGTGCAGCCCCAGCAACCAGCTGCCGCCAGCCAGCACGATCGCCATGCTGACGGCGCCCACGGCCACCGGGTAGCGGGCGTCACCGGCCGCGCGCAGTGCGTTGATGACGACCAAGTTGAAGGCCCGGCCAGGCTCTAGCAGCACCGTCAGCAGCAGCAAGGTGGCGGCCTGGGTTGCGATGGCGGTATCGCGCGTGAACTGCGCCATCAGCCAGGGGCCGGCCGCCGCCGCGGCGCCTGCGCACACGAAGCTGCAGGCCAAGCCCAGCGCCAGGCCACGGCGCAGCAGGCGGTTGGCGGCGCGCAGCTGCCCAGCACCGATCAGGTGGCCGATCAAGATCTCCATGGACAAGCCCACCGCCAAGCCACCCAGCAAGATGAAATGGATCACTTGGTAGGCATAAGCATGGGCTGCCAGCGCGGCGCTGCCCAGCTGGGCGGTGACGCCGATGCTGACCATGAAGGCCAGCCGCCAGGCGATGTTCTCGGCCGCGCCGGGCAGCCCGATGTGCAGCATGGCTGCCACCTCGGGCCGGCGCCAACGCCACCAATCAGCCCAGGCGGGTCGCAGCCCCAAACGCAGGCGCCACAGGGCGGTGTGCAGGGCCAGTGCCAGCAGCCGGCTGGCGATGGTGGCCCAGGCAAAGCCCACCAAGCCGTGCGTCGGCATCCACCACAGCGCCAAGCCCAGTTGCAGCGCGTTCTGCGCAATCAGCACCGCCAGCGTGTCGCGGGCGCGCAGGTGGGCGCGCATCACGCTGCCCATGCCAGCGTTCCAGGCGTCCAACAACAAGGCGGGTGCCAGCCACTGCAGCAGTGGCAAGGCCAGGGGCAGCGCTTCTGCCGGCGTTTGCATCAGCTGCAAAAGGGGCAGCGCCAGGGCAAACGCCGCCAGTGCCGTGCCCAGCCCAATCCAGCTGCTGGCGCCCAAGGCAGCCAGGGCCAGGCGGTCGGCCGTGGGGCGTTGACCGCCGCCCAGCGCTTGGGTGATGACCACGCTGATGCCCGCGCCCACCACGCGGAACAAGATGAACAAGGTGGCCAGCAGCTGGTTGCTCAGCGCAAAGGCGCCGGCAGCGGTGTCGCTGGTGCGGGCGGCCAGGGCTGTGGCCACCAAGCCCACGGCCATGCCCAAAGCCAGCTCCAGAAACAAGGGCCACAGCAGCGGCCACAGCTTGGGCGCGGGCTGGGTTGTGCGTGTCCTCAACGCTGGCTCAGCCACCATGCGGCGGCAGCACCAGCACCCAAGAGCAGCACGGCCGCACCCAGCAGCGGCCAGCGCCAACGCTGCCAGCGGGAGGCCGTGGCGCCCTCACCGGGCAAGCGGCGCCCGGTGCGTTGGGCCCAATCGGCCAGCGAGGCATAGGGGCGCATGTGTTCGCTCAGCACGGTGGCATTCAGCCGCTCAGCCAGTTCGAACATGGCGGCCACCATGGCGGCAGACGGGCCTTGTGCGTGCAGCAGGCCCTGCGGCGTGCGGGTCAGCCACTGGCGGCGTTCGGCCACCAGCCGGGCGGCTTGCTGCACCTGGTTGCCGCCGCGCGCGACCACCGTGACCTCCAACGCCGGCACCTGACGTGCAGCCTCCACCCACTCGTCTTCGCTCAGGGGCGTGGGCTGGGGCTGGCGGCGGGCGATGTAGACGTGGTAGCTCATGGAAACAAACGCGGGCCCCGCAGGGGGCTGCAGCGCAAACAAACCGTGGTGGCGCGCCGCTTGGACGGCAACGCTCAACCGGGCCAACATTGTGGCCCGGGCCTCTGCAGGCCCGCCCCGAATGGGCCTATTTCAGCCGCCCATGACCGCGGCCAAGGCCACGGCCACCGGCTCGACGTTGCGGCGGTTCAGGCCAGCCACGCACATGCGCCCGCTCTTGAGCACGTACACGCCATGCTGCTCGCGCAGCGCATCGGCTTGCGCCGCGCTCAGCCCGGTGTAGGTGAACATGCCGCGGTGGGTGAGAAAGTAGCCCAAGTCACGCCCAGGCAGCTTGGCGGCCAGCACCTCGTGCAAGGCGCTGCGCATGGCCAAGATGCGGCCGCGCATGGCGTCCACCTCGGCACCCCATTGCGCGCGCAGGGCGGGATCGCTCAACACCGTGGCCACCACTTGCGCGCCATGGGTGGGCGGGTTGCTGTAGTTGCGGCGGATGGTGGCCTTGAGTTGCCCCATCACCAATTCGGCTTGCTGCGCCGTCGGGCACACCACGCTGAGGGCGCCGCAGCGCTCGCCGTACAGGCTCATGTTCTTGCTGAAGCTGTTGGTCAGCAGGTAGGGCAGGTTCTGGGCGTTGAGGGCGCGCACGGCCAGCAGGTCTTGCTCCAGCCCGTCGCCATAGCCCTGGTAGGCCAGGTCCAGGAAGGGCAGCAAATGCCCATCTGCCAGCAGTTGCGCCAGCTGGGCCCATTGCGTGGTGTTCAAGTCGACGCCCGTGGGGTTGTGACAGCACGCGTGCAGCAACACGACCGAGCCGGCCGGCATGCGGCGCACGGCTTCGCACATGGCATCGAAAGCCAGGCCGCCCGTGGCGGCGTCGTAGTAGGGGTAGGTGGCCGTGGGCAAGCCTGCGCCTTCAAAGACCGCGCGGTGGTTGTCCCAGGTCGGGTCGCTCAAGAACACCGTGGCGTTGGGGAAGTTGGCCTTCAAGAAGTCGGCCCCGACTTTCAAACCGCCCGAGCTGCCCACGCCTTGCACCGTGGCCACACGGCTGGCACGCAGCAGGGGGCTGTCGGCCCCGAACAGCAGGTGTTGCACCGCGAGGCGGAAGTTGGCCGCGCCTTCCATCGGCAGGTAAGGCCGCGCGCCGGCTTGGTTCACCACCCGCAACTCGGCTTCGCGCACCGAAGCCAGCGCCGGGATCTTGCCGGCCTCGTCGAAGTAGATGCCAATCGACAAGTTGACCTTGTCGGCCCGCGGATCTTTGTGGAACGCCTCGTTCAGGCTGAGGATGGGGTCGCCGGCGTAAGGGGGGACGTGGGCAAACATGGGCTGGAGGGTGGCTGCAGAAGGGGCGCCATTGTCTGGGCTGTGCGGGCCCGTCAAATGGCCACCGCCCAAGCCCCATGCGGGTGGCTCCAGCACAAGTCGTGCACGCCCTGCCGCGTGTGCAGGCGCCACAGCGTGGGGGCTTGGGGCAAGCCGGGCGGCGGCGAGGGCACCGGGTCCTTGTGCAGCGCAGGGCTCTCGGCGCTGATCCAGGCCAGACCTTGTTGCGCCACCAGATCCAGCGCGCGCTGCGCATAGGCGGCGCGCTCGGCCGGGCTCAGGTAGGTCAGCACCCAGCTGTTGAGCAGCACGGGCTGCACAGCGCCGGGCAGCGTGGGCAGCCAGCCGGCCAAGTCGGTCAGCCCGTCGGTGCTGCGGCGCACCGGTGTGCAGGACTGGCGCGCCCAGGCCAGCGCCTGTTGCAGGCGCTGCAGGCGTTCGGCGTCGTCGGGCCAGACGCAAGCTTGCAGCCAGCGGGCGGCAGCGGGGTTGTTGGCGTTGACGGGGGCAATGTCCGTGCCCCAGCTGGCGTGCAGGGTCCAAGTCGGTGCTGGCGGCTGGGGGCCTTGCCAGGCGCAACGAAGCTGCAAGCGCGGGTTGTTCCCCGCGATGGGCTCTCGCCGGAAGGCCCCGAAGTCGATTGAATCGGCCGCCACGCCCAGATTGAGGCCAGCGCTGGCGCCGAATTCGAACAGCGCCAAAGCTGACGCGCCGCTTCGGGCGGCCAGGGTGTCGAGGGCCAAACGCAACACGGCGCAGCGACCGGCTTCGTTGGTCTGCGTGGCGCGCTGGCGCAGGTGCTCTTCGATGGCCGCACGCTCTTGCGCCATGAAGTGCGCCAAATGGGTGGGCAGCTCGGCATCGGGCGCACGGCGGCCGCCCACGCTGGGGTAGTAGGCCGTCAGCGGGTGTTGGATGCCGGCCAGCACCCGCTCGTGCAGGGCGGCCAGCAAGAGGTTGGGGCGGGCCTGCGCAGCCGGTGCGCAGGCCATCCAATCCGGCAGCTCGGGCAGGGCCGCCAAGGCTTGGCACAGCGCCACGTACAGCGGTTGGCCAGGGCACTCTTGCGTGGCAAAGCGCCGGAACTGGTCGGGCCAATCGGTGGAGGGGGTGCGGGCTTCAAGGCGGCTGGACATGGGGGCAGTTTGGCCGCAGGGGGCAACCCACAATGTCGGCTTGCCGACTTTTGAGGCCGCTGCCATGCCGAGTTTGCCCGCCCACATCGTGCCGATGACGCCGTCCATGACGGAGGCCTTCCATGCCTGCCTGGATGCGGTGGCCCGCGAGAGCCTGATGCTGGGCCAGCACGCCGCCCCCGACATGGCGCGCGTGCAGGCCTTTGTGACCGGCAACGCCGAGGCCGGTCATCCGCAGTTTGCGGCCTGGGATGGCGAGCGGGTGCTGGGCTGGTGCGATGCGATTCCCATGTGGGCCGACGGCCTGCGCCACCGCGGCCAACTGGGCATGGGCGTGCGCGCCGACGCGCGCCGCCAAGGCCTGGGTGATGCGCTGCTGCGTGCCACCTTGGCCGCCGCGCGGCGCCAGGGCGGGATGGTGCGTATCGACCTGGAAGTGCGCGCCGACAACGGCCCTGCGATACGCCTGTACCAGCGTCATGGCTTCCAGCTGGAGGGACGCCGAGCGATGGGCTTGTGCCACCGCGGCGTGTACTTCGAGACGGTGGAGATGGGGCTGATTTTGTGAGCCCGATCAGCCCCAGCACGGCGCTGGAGGCCCTGCGCGCCGCCACTTTCCCGCAACTGGCGCCCGCGCCGCCGGGCCTGACCTTGAGCGTGGCCACCAAGCGCTTGGCCAGCGGCCGCACCCTGTTTGCGCAAGGCGGGCGCACGCCGGCGCTGTTTGCGGTGCTCGCCGGCGAGGTGCAGGCCCGATTCACGGCGGTGGATGGTGCGGTGTCGGTGTTGGAGCACGTGCAGCCCATCCAACTCTTCGGCCTGGGCGCCTTCGCGACGGGCTTACCCAGCCGCTACGAGGCGGTGGCCACGCGGCCCACCCAACTGCTGGTGATCGGCCCGGCCGCTTACGTCGCGTTGATGGACGGCTGGCCCGGCTTTGCCCGCGCCCTGCTGCACAACTTCGCGCAGCGCTTTGACAACAACCTCCACCTGCTGGAGAGCGCCCGGCACCGCAGCGCGTCGGAACGCTTGGCGCTGGCCTTGGCCCAGCTGCAGCGCGAGCGCTCCGAGCCCGATCCTCTGGCCGTGGAGCCGGGCGCTTGGCGTTTGCGGGCGACGCAGGCGGAGTTGGCGCAGTTGGCGGGGGTGACGAGGCAGACCGCGAATGGGTGGTTGAGGGGTGCGGGGGTGGGGGTGGGGTATGGGTGGCTGAGGGGCACTCAGGCTCCAGGGCGCTGAGCCCCGTTCCCAGCTTCTTGTCGCCTTGATTGCCTGGCCCTGCGGGCTTCCACGCCAAGCACATCTGCAGCCAACACGCACCGCACCAAGCCGAGGTTCAGTACCCGGCATCTCCCACCAACCCACTCACCACATCCCCCCGCACCAACCCCGTCAGCTTCCCCACCATCTGCTCCACCGCCGCCCCTCGCAAAGTCGCCGCCGCCACATGCGGCGTCAACTGCACCCGCGGGTGGCGCCAGAACGGGTGCTCGGGCGCCGCAGGCTCGACGGTGCACACATCCAAAGCCGCACCGGCGAGATGCCCTGTGTCCAGGGCGTGCAGCAGCGCGGCTTCGTCGACCAAGCCGCCGCGCGCCAGGTTGATGAGGTAGCTGCCTGCCGGCATCAGCCCCAGGGTGTGGGGGTTGAGCACGTGCCGCGTGTCGGCCGTGAGCGGCAGCAGCGCTATCACCACGCGACTGCGGCGCAGCAGGGTGTGCAGGCCCTCGGGGCCGGTGTGCACCGGCCAGGGTGAATCGTTGCGGGACTTGCGGGCCCAGGCTTGCACGTCAAAGCCCAAGCCCCGCAGGGCCTGGGCCACGGGCTGGGCCAAGGTGCCGCTGCCGAGCAGGCCGATCGGCCAGTCGGCTTTGTCTTGTGGGGGCAGGGGCTGCCACTGGGCTTGGGCGGCCTGGGCGGCGTAGACGTCGAACTGTCGGAACCAGCGCAGCGCGGCGTGCAGCGCGTACTCGGCCATCTGCACGCCCATGCCGGCGTCTTCCAGCCGGTAGATGGGCAGCTGCGGTGGGGGGTTCAGGGCCAGCAGCCCATCGACCCCCGCGCCGGCAGCCAGGGCGGCACGCAGCTGGGTTTGCTCGGCAAAGAAGGTGGCCGGGGGCTTCCAGAGCACCGCGTAATCGGCCGGCGGTGCGCCAGGTTGCCAGTCGCTCACCGCCCAGTCAGGCAGCGCCGCTTGCAGCGCGTCGGCCCATGCCGATGCGCCGCTGGGAAGGCAGACGGTGAGCCGAAAGGCCGTCAAGCGGCCAGGGCCTTCTCGATGTCAGCGCGCAGCTGTGCCGGGGTGTCGGTGGGGGCATAGCGGCCCAGTACCTGCCCGTCCTTGCCGACCAAGAACTTGGTGAAATTCCACTTCACCATCTCGGTGCCCAGCAGGCCGCGTTTTTCGCTTTTCAGCCATTGCCACAGGGGGTGAGCGTCGGCGCCGTTGACGTCGACCTTGGCCATCATCGGGAAGCTCACGCCGTAGTTGAGCTGGCAGAACTCGGCAATCTCGCTGTTGGCGCCAGGGTCTTGGCCGCCAAATTGGTTGGACGGGAAGCCGATCACCGTCAGGCCTTTGCCGCCCAGCTCCTTCCAGAGTTGCTCCAGTCCCTCGAACTGCGGTGTGAAGCCGCATTTGGACGCGGTGTTCACGATCAACAGCACCTGGCCGCGGAAGTCAGACAGGCGCACGGGCTGGCCGGTGATGGTGACGGCCTCGAAGTCATAGACGCTGGTGGGCATGGGTTTCTCCGGATACGGGCAGCCATGGTAGGGGCGTTTTTTTTGGGCACACAATGCGCCGCCCCAACCCCTTGCCGGATCTCGGCTTGGGGAAGCGAGAAAGCGAGCGTCGCGATGGAAACCCGTTTGGACCACCTGAAGTGCCTCACGCCTGAAGAACTCAAGCGCCGGCCCGACCTGTCTGCCCATCGCTGGCGCTTGCTGGCCCATGGCGACTCCTGGTTCTCGTTCATGGCGGCCAAGGTGGATGCGCACGCCAACCTGCTCGAAGAGCTGGTGTTCCACCAGTCCACCGTGGCGGTGAGTTGCGCCGGTCACCACAACGCCCTGCGCCGCATGGTCGATCTGGAAAGCTCGCCCGAGTTCATCCGACTGCTGGGGCCAGACGCGCCGGTGTGGGATGGCGTGCTGCTCAGCGTGGGCGGCAACGACCTCGTCAATGCAGCCCAGGTGCCTGCCACGCAGCCCTCGGGCGAGATCACGCCCATTGCCCTGCGCCTGTTGCGCAAGCAAACCGAGTGGGGCCCGCCCAGTGCCGGTGTGGCGCGCTACTTCTCGGAAGACGGCTGGGCCACCTTCGCGGCCTATGTGCAGGCCAACCTGAAGCACGTGCTGAGCCTGCGCGACAGCGGTGCCAGCCAGGGGAAGCCGGTGTTCATGCACTGCTACGCCGTGCCCACGCCGCGCCCGGCCGGCACCGAAGACGCAGCTGGCCCTTGGCTGTACCCGGCCATGAAGGCTTACGCCATTCCGCAAGCCGACTGGGCCGCCATGAGCCGGCTCATGCTCAGCAAGCTGGCGCAGCTGCTCAAGGCGTGCGCCGCTGACAAGGACACCTACCCAGCGCTCCATGTGTTCGATTCCACCCAGGTGCCCATCGCCCCAGCGGCGCTGGGCAGCAGTGGCATCAGCGGCGATTGGCACAACGAGATCCACCTCAATCACAGCGGTTGTTTCAAGATCGCTCGCGCCTGGAGCCTGCACATCGAGGCCGTGCTCAATGGCAAGCCACTTGAAGTTGTGGTGCCCCCGACCGGCAAGGGCAAGCGCCGCAGTTGACCCCCCGGCTGTCGTCCCAGGCCCTGCAGGCGCTGTCACAGCGTCTGGATGCTGCCGCCAACCAAGCCCCGATCGCCCCGCGTTGGCCCTTGCAGTGGGCAGGCGCTGCCGATCCGTTCGGATCGACCACGGCCGAGGTGCTCCAGGACCTGGGTTTTGACCCCCACAGTGCCACCCCGAACGCACACCTAGCTGCCCTGGCCCAGCGTTTGCGCGCACGGGGCCAAACCGGCCGATGGCGGGATGAACCCGTGCGCGTGGCGCATCCAGCCGGCCCGGCGCAGATCGAGCGCGCTTGCGCCCGCGTGCTGGGCATCCCCACGTTGGCGGTGCACCTGGTGGGCTGGAGCGTGGATGGTGGCCTGTGGCTGCAGCAGCGCGCTGCCACCAAGGCTGAAGACCCGAACCTGTGGGACACCCTGGTGGGCGGCATGGTCAGCGCCACCGAGCGCCCGCGCGACGCCTTGGCCCGCGAGACCTGGGAAGAGGCCGGCCTGCAACTTGACCAACTCGGCCCCCAGCGCCCCGCGCCCGAGTTGTATACGCGCCGCCCGGTGTCCGACGCCCAAGGCGCCGGCTACCTGCAAGAGCGGCTGCTGACGGTGCAAGTCACCCTGCCCGAAGGCGTGGTGCCGCGCAACCAAGACGGCGAGGTGCAGGCCTTCCGACTGTGGCGCCCGCAAGAGGTGGCCGACGGCTTGGCCGACGGCGCCTTCACGCTGGACGCAGCGCGGCTGCTGCTGCGCGTGATGGGCTGATCCGTTCGCAGCCGCCGCAGCGCATCGCGTGCGGCGGCGCTGGCACCTCAGTCCACCCGGAACACGAACTCCTGCACGAACACGCCATCGCCGGCGCACTGGTAGCCGCTGCGCAAGGTGTGCTCGACCGACGCCAGCAAGGCGCGCTGGGCGCGGCGGTCGCTGAAGGCGCGCAGCGCTTGGATCTCCACGCCCGCCACCCGGCCCCCGCGTACCGTGCCCAGCACGCGCAGCTCGGCCTGGCCCTCCCGTGCCTGCGGCGGCAGTTCAGGCCGCGGCATCACCGCGCACAGCATGCCGGCGGCCTGCGTCGCGGGTCGGGGCGGGCTCAACGGGGCCGTGGGCTCCGGCGTGGCTGCGCCGCCACGAGGGGGCACGTCATGGCTCAGGCTCAGGTCGGTCTGTGCCGACACCGCCAGCGGCGGCGCGGTGTCCATGATCGGCACCTCGGGTGCTTGCACGACCGGCGTCACCGGTGTTGGCAGCTGCACGCTGGGCTGCACCGGCACGGGCAGCACCGGGGGCAGGGGCTCCTTCAGCACCGTCACCTGCGGGGTGACGGGCGGCTTTTGCAGCGCGTCCCGGACCAAGCTGCCGCTGAGGCCATAGACCATCAGCACATGAAGGCCGACGACCAGCCCGGCCGAAGCCAGGCGCGAGCTGGGTTGCGAAGCGGTTCCGAAGTGCATGGCGATCTCCCGGTGTCATGTGGGAAGTCCAGCTTCGGGATATGCCAGAAGTCATGCCATCCGGTGCAACCCGGGGCCATGGCGCCCCGGCAACAAGCGGTAGGGCCGGCGGGGGTGCTCAGTCGCCCCGCACCCCAAAGCTTTGCGCGAACACGCCGTCGCTGGCGCATTGGTAGCCGCTGCGCAGCGCGGCTTCCACGGCCGCGCTCAACAAGCGCTGTGCGCTCGCGTCAGGCACGCCGCGAACCTCCAGCACCTGCACCGCCACCACACGGCCGCCGCGCACCGTGCCTTGCACGCTGATCTCGGCCCCGGCCGACAGGGGCAGCTGGGCCACGTTGGGCAGCGCGCGCGTGCTGCACAGCTGGCTGCCCAGGGGCAGCGTGCCGCGAACCGTGCGCAGTTCTTGCGCTTGAAGCCCGCCCGCAGGCGGCGTGGCGTCAGGTGCCGTTGGCAGTGGCGGCAATTCGGGGATGGGCAGCGGGGCCATCTCGGGCACCGGCAACAACTTGGCCTCGGCCTCCGCTTGGGCCTGCTGGCGGGCCAGGGCTTCAGGCGGCAGGGGCAAGATGTCGACCGCTACCGACTGCCCCGGCGTGACGGCCGGTGGGCGCTCCAGCCAGGCCATCAAGATCAGGCCAATCAGCCCATGCAGCAGGGCCACGCCGCCCAAGGTCAGCAGCCACCAGGGGCCGCGGCGCGCTGGGCGCCAGGGGTTCAAACTCATCGCGGTGTTGTCAGGTAGGGTCGCTTCGTGCAATGGCCAGCAGGCGGTCGACTTCGGCACCATGCAAACGGCAGTTGCGCACATGCCAGCGGCGGATCAGTTCCATGCAGCCCGCCACCACCAGGCCAAAGGCGCTGATGGCGACAAAGGCCGACAGACCGAACTCCGTCAGCGTGGCGTACATGATGCCCAAGCCCAAGATGCAGCTTTGCTCGTTGAAGTTTTGCACCGCGATGCTGCGCCCAGCGCCCATCAGGCTATGACCGCGGTGCTGCAGCAGCGCGTTCATGGGCACGACCAAGAAGCCGCCCAGCGCGCCCAGCAGCACCAGGAAGGGCGCGGCCATCCAGAGGGTGTCGATCAGGTTGAGCAACAGAATCAGCAGGCCCATGGCGATGCCCAGCGGGATCACTTTCACGGCCTTGTCGAGTTGCATCGTCCAGCTGGCCACCAGCGCGCCCACAGCGGTGCCGATGGCCACCACGCCCACCAGGCTGCTGGCCTGTGTGGTGCTGTAGCCCAGTGCGGCGGCGGCCCAAGCCAGCACGATGTAGCGCAGGTTGCCGCTGACGCCCCAAAACAGCGTGGTGGTGCCGAGCGAGATTTGGCCGAGTTTGTCGTGCCACAGCGCGCTGTTGCAGCGCTTGAAGTCGCGCAACAGGGCCAGGGGCCCGGTCATCGGCATCAGCCTGGCCTCGGTGCGTGGGATGCGCAGGTTGAACAGCGCGGCGATGGCGTACAGCACGATCATGCTGGCCACGGCGGCCTCGGGCGCGGTATCGATCCCGGTTTGGATGCCCGGCACGTCCAGGGCCAGCAGGTATGGGGCGATGTGCGAGCCCACCAACTGCCCGCCCAGCAGCACGCCCAAGATGATCGAGGCGATGGTCAGTCCCTCGATCCAGCCGTTGGCCTTCACCAGTTGAGACACCGGCAGCAGCTCGGTCAGGATGCCGTACTTGGCCGGCGAGTAGGCTGCTGCCCCCAGACCCACCACGGCGAAGGCCAGCAGCGGGTGGCTGCCGAACAACATCATCAAGCAGCCCACCACCTTGATGGCATTGCTGATGAACATCACCCGCCCCTTGGGCAGCGCGTCGGCAAAGGCCCCCACGAAGGGCGCCAGCAGCACGTAGAACAGCGCGAACATCGGCACCAGTGCGGCCCGCTGACCGCCGCCGGGGTCTTGGGGCTTGAGCAGTTCGACCGCCGCGATGAACAGCGCGTTATCAGCCAGCGAGCTGAAGAACTGCGCTGACATGATCGTGTAGAAGCCTTTTTTCATCGCAATGGCACGTGGCCTGTTCTTCGCCAGCAAACGGGGCTCAAGAGCGTAACGCAGTGTTGCTGCAGCTAAATTGCGGCCATGCCACGCCCGATCCATGCCGTCATCCATGCCAGCCATCTCACCCATAACTTGGGCGTGGCCCGCGCGGCCGCTGGTGGCGCGCGGGTGTGGGTGGTCGTCAAAGCCAATGCCTACGGTCACGGCCTGGAGCGCTGCTTTGAAGCGCAGCGCCAGGTGGCCGATGGGTTCGCCTGCATCGACCTGAACGAGGCCGAGCGCTTGCGGGCCCTGGATTGGCGCGGCCCCATCTTGTTGCTTGAAGGCGTGTTCGAGCCGCGCGACCTGGAGCTGTGCTCGCGCCTGCAGCTGTGGCACGGCATCCATGCCGAGCACCAAATCGACTGGCTGGCGGCCCACAAAACCAACCTGCCGCACCGCGTTTTCCTCAAGATGAACAGCGGCATGAACCGGCTGGGCTTCACCCCTCAGGCCTTCCGGGCGGCTTGGCAGCGCCTGGTGAACCTGCCGCAGGTCGATGACGTGAGCCTCATGACCCATTTCAGCGATGCCGACGGCTTGCGCTTTGGCGCCGATGGCATCGCCCACCAGGTGGCGGCCTTCGAAGCTGCCACCGCCGACCTGCCCGGCGAGCGCAGCCTGGCCAACAGCGCCGCCACCCTGCGGCACACCCAGCGCCCGCTGGCGGGGGCTGTGAACGTGGCCGCCGACTGGGTGCGCGCTGGCATCGTGGGCTATGGCGGCGTGCCTGACTTTCCCGAGCACAACGCCGCCCACTGGGGCCTGCTGCCCGGCATGAGCCTGCGGGCCCAGGTGCTGGCCGTGCAAGACCTGCAGCCCGGCGACACCGTGGGCTATGGCAGCAGCTTCACGGCGCCAGCGCCCATGCGCATTGGCACCGTGGCCTGCGGCTACGCCGACGGCTACCCCCGCCACGCGCCCACCGGCACCCCGGTGTTGGTGAACGGCGTGCGCAGCCGCACCCTGGGCCGCGTCAGCATGGACATGCTGGCTGTGGACCTGACCACCCTGCCGGAAGCCGGCGTGGGCAGCGAGGTCACGCTGTGGGGCTGCAGCGCCGTCAACGGCGCGCAATTGGGCATTGACGAAGTGGCCCATGCCGCCGGCACCATCGGCTACGAGCTGATGTGCGCGCTGGCGCCGCGCGTGCCGGTGCGGCTGGCACCGTGAAGCCCTGGGTCCCGGCCGAGTCAGAGATCGAACTCAGCTTCGTGCGCGCGCAAGGCCCCGGCGGGCAGGGCGTGAACACCACCTCCAGCGCCGTGCACCTGCGGTTTGACATCCGCGCCTCCAGCCTGCCCGAGTGGCTGCAAGCGCGCCTGCTGGCCTTGGGCGACCAGCGCGTGACGGCGGCCGGCGAAGTGCTCATCAAAGCCCAGGTGCACCGCAGCCAAGAGATGAACCGCGCCGACGCCATCGCCCGCCTGGTGGCCCTGGTGGCCGAGGCCGCGCATACCGACAAGCCGCGCCGCGCCACCAAGCCCACGCGGGGCTCGCAGCAGCGGCGCCTGCAAGGCAAAGCCGTTCGCGCCAGCATCAAGGCCGGCCGAGGGCGCGTGGGTACCGGGGATTAACCCTGAGCTGAATCCGGTCAAAGGCCTGATGCTGGCGGGCCTATGGCAGACGCGGATTGCCACCGGGGTTTCTGGCGGTTACCGTCCGCGCCCCGCTGGCTTGCCGGTGGGCACCGCCTGCGTGGCCGTCAGGCCACTTGGGTTTCTTTCCCTCCCACGCGCTGCTGCGCCCCGCGCCGATGAACGCCAACACCGCCACCCACCTGCTCAAGCCCTGGTTGCAGCACTACGGCACCACCATCCCGGTTGAGCTGGCCCCGCCAAGAGCCCTCAGCGTGCCGGACATGGCCGCCCAAGGCGCGGCCCGTTACGCCAAGCAAACCGCTTTCACCTGCGTGATGCCCAACGGCATGTACGGCAAGCTCACCTACGCCCAAGTGGACGAGATGAGCGACGCCATGGCGCACTACCTGCGCGGCGTGTGCAAGCTGCAGGCCGGCGACCGCGTGGCCGTGCAAATGCCCAACTGCCTGAGCTACCCGATTGCGGTGCTGGGTATCTTGAAAGCCGGCTGCGTGGTGGTGAACACCAACCCGCTGTACACCCCCAGCGAGATGGCTCACCAGTTCAAAGACAGCGGCGCGAAGGCGCTGGTGATCGTGGACATGTTTGCCGACAAGCTGGAGGAGATCCTCGGCAAAACCGACTTGAAGCACATCATCCTGACCCGCGTGCCCGAGTTCTTCCCGCCTGTGGTGGGCGGCATCGTTTACGGGGTCATGAAGTACTGGAACAAGCTGATCCCCAAGCACCAGCTCAAGGTCACCCGCATGCCCGATGCGCTGACCCAGGGCCGCAGCGTGGGGGCCTCGGCCAGGGCCTATTGGCAAGGCCTGCGTCCCAATGATTTGGCCTTGCTGCAGTACACCGGCGGCACCACCGGCGTGGCCAAGGGCGCCATGCTGACGCATGCCAATTTGCTCTGGAACGTTGAGCAGATGCTGGGCATGGTCAAGAGCCACATCGACGAAGGCAAAGAGGTGGTGTTGACGGCCTTGCCGCTCTATCACATCTTCGCTTTCACGGTGAACTTCCTCTCGATGTTCCGCATGGGCGCCAGCAACATCCTGGTGCCCAGCCCGCGCCCGATCCAGAACCTGCAGCGCGCCATCGAGAATTACAAGATCACTTGGATCACTGGCGTCAACACGCTTTACAACGCACTGCTGAGCGAAGAGTGGTTTGCCGCCTTCCCACCGAAGCACATCAAGGCCGCGGGTGGCGGTGGCGCGGCCATGCACCATGCGGTGGTGCAGCGCTGGGAAGAGGTGGTCAAGTCGCCGCTGGTCGAGGGCTACGGCCTGACCGAGAGCAGCCCCGTGGCCTGCTTCCAGCCGCTGACCACCGGTCGCAAGGTGGACACCATCGGCATCCCCGTGCCCGGCACCGATGTGCGCCTGGTGGACGACGCGGGCGTGGACGTGGAGCTGGGCAAGCCGGGTGAGCTGATCATCAAAGGCCCGCAGGTGATGCAGGGCTACTGGCAGCGCCCCGAGGCCACTGCCGAGGTGCTGAAGGACGGCTGGCTCTACACCGGTGACGTGGCCATCATGAGCCCGGATGGCACCTTCAAGATCGTCGACCGCAAGAAAGACATGATCTTGGTCAGCGGCTTCAACGTATACCCGAATGAGATCGAAGACGCTTTGGCCAAGCACGATGGCGTGATGGAAGCCGCCGTGATTGGCGTGCCCGATGCCAAGACCGGCGAGGCCGTGCGCGCTTACGTGGTCAAGCGCGACGAAAGCGTCACCGCCGAGGCCCTGATGCAGCACTGCCGCACCCTGCTCACCGCCTACAAGGTGCCGGCCCGCATCGAGTTCCGTGAGGAGCTGCCCAAGACCCCGATCGGCAAGATCTTGCGCAAAGACCTGCGCGCCGAAGTCCTCGCCTCTTTGAAGAAAGCTTGACCCATGCTCTCCGATTTCGAAACCCAGCTACTGAGCGTGATGATGATGGTGATCATGCTCGGCATGGGCGCCAGCCTGACGTTCAAAGACTTCGCGATTTCTCTGAAGAAGCCCACTGGCGTGGCCATCGGCCTGGTCACCACTTACTTGCTGACCCCCATCGTTGGCGTCACCCTGGCCACCGTGTTGCAACTGCCCCCGGCCTATGCCATCGGGCTGATCTTGATGGCCTGCCTGCCCGGCGGCACCACCAGCAACATCTTCAATTACTTCAGCAAAGGCGTGCTCAGCCTGTCGCTGCTGATGACCATCGTGTCGACCCTGTTCGCCGTGGTTCTGGTGCCGCTCACGCTGGGCTTCTTCTCGCAGGGCATTGAGGGCGAGTGGCGCATTCCGCCCGAGAACGTGGCGCGCGTGCTGTTCGTGCT